>NZ_JBFSPI010000076.1:0-25212 GCF_041464685.1 Vibrio sp. 10N.237.312.B06 | reverse complement strand
AGTGCTCTCAACATGAAAGACTCAGGTTAAACCTATTGATTTAAAAGAGAAAAGAAGTTCATTTCGGTAAATCGACCATCGATTTCGGAAACACACCGAAAAGTGGATGATTAAAACCGAAATGAGTGGTCGGTCAAAAACGGATTTGGTGGTCGATTAAAACCGAAATAGGCGGTCGGCTAGCTCCGAAATATGCAGGCTCCCCACCAAACAATAAGATATACAACTTCCGCTCTTGATACGTCCCCACTACATAGTGGTCTTTTTGTATCACGTATTCGATAGTTTCGGCTTCCTCATCAGTGCACAGATACTTAATATCGACCAGCTTCACCCACTTCAAGCCGATCACGTTTTCAGCTTCTATAAACCCACCAAATGGCGCCGTAAAACGGTTACCAAGCTTCAATAACGCATCAATCACCCCTTGGTTCTTCTTACTAACTCCAATTGGACCATCACTGTTGATTTTGAAATGACTATAGCCAGCAGTCACATGAATTGATTGATACATAGCAAAACCTATTAACTTTCTTAGCACTTTGAGAAAGGTGTCTAACCTGTGCCTTTTATCCAATATAAAACATTGTTCTACGTTTTAGCTCGATTTATACTGTTTTTATATACAGTTATTTTAGGCTTTATTATGTCTATCCGCAATTTAAAAGATGGCTCTACCAAACCTTGGATCTGCGAATGCTACCCAAATGGGCGAGCAGGAAAACGCGTTCGTAAAAAGTTTGCTACAAAAGGCGAAGCTAAAGCCTTTGAGCTTCACACGATGAAGGAAGTTGACGATAAGCCCTGGATGGGAGACAAACCAGATCATCGAAGACTCTCTCAACTTATCGAGCTTTGGTACTCACACTATGGTGCAACACTTGCCAATGGCAGTGTCATTCATAGTAAGTTTCTAAGAATGGCTAACGCGATGGGTAACCCTATAGCGACAGTTTTCAATGCAAAAACATACTCTGAATTCAGAAGTAACCGAATGAATGGACAAATTAGCTTTGTTGATGCGCGCTGGCAAAAAGGGGCGCCTAGTATCGCAACGCTAAACTCGCTCGATTTAAGGCAATGTTCGGCAAGTTAAAAGAGATTGGGGAGTGGAAAGGACCAAACCCATTGGAAGAAGTGAAGCCATTTAAAGATCACGAACGCACTATGTCTTTTCTTCATAAAGAGCACATTACTTTGTTACTTGAGCATGTGTCTAAACACAGCCGAACAGATATGCAAAAAATAGTGAAGCTATGCCTAGCCACTGGAGCTCGCTGGAATGAAGCTGCTCAGCTGAAAGGCGCTCAGTTAAGCATATATAAGGTTACGTTCACCAACACCAAGACTAAGACTAAGACTAAGACTAAGACTAAGACTAAGAAGAATCGCTCTGTACCCATCTCAGAGGAGCTTTACAACGAGATATACAAACCAACCTCAGGGAAGCTCTTTGAAGAATGCTACACACCTTTCTGCTACATATTGAAGAATAAACTGGGCATCACCCTACCCTCAGGGCAAGCCTCCCACGTTTTGCGTCATTCGTTCGCAAGTCACTTTATGATGAATGGCGGCAATATTTTAGTGCTAAGGGACATTCTAGGCCACGCAGATATCAGCATGACAATGCGCTATGCTCACTTCGCACCTGATCACCTATCTGAAGCAATTATCCATAACCCTCTTTCTAACCTGTAACCTGTCGCCACAAAATTTTTTGCTCGGCTGTCGCCACTTTGTCGCCACTTGCCAAATTTCAGGTAAAAAAAGAGCCACTCTAAAGTGGCTCAATTCTTAAAATTTTAAACAAGTGTTTTAAACGTTACTCTTTACCGAATACATTGTTTTCTTGCTCTTGTACACGGATGAAAGTCGTACGCTTAGTTAGCTCTTTAAGCTTTGCTGCGCCTACGTATGTACAAGTTGAACGTACACCACCAAGGATGTCAGAAATCGTGTAATGAACTGAACCACGGTATGGAAGTAAAACAGTTTTACCTTCCGCAGCACGGTACTTAGCAACACCACCTGAGTGCTTGTCCATAGCCGACTGTGAAGACATGCCGTAGAACTTCATGTATTGCTTACCGTCTTGCTCTACAACTTCACCGCCTGACTCAGAGTGACCAGCTAGCATCCCGCCTAGCATTACGAAGTCAGCACCGCCGCCGAACGCTTTAGATACGTCACCCGCACATGAACAGCCACCGTCACCGATGATCATGCCGCCAAGGCCGTGTGCCGCGTCGCCACACTCAATGATTGCAGAAAGTTGAGGGTAACCTACGCCTGTTTTAACACGTGTAGTACAAACAGAACCAGGGCCGATACCAACCTTAACGATGTCTGCGCCAGCTAGAATTAGCTCTTCAACCATGTCACCCGTTACAACGTTACCCGCAGAGATAACTTTAGTCGGGAATTCTGCACGTACTTTCTGTACGAACTCAACAAGGTGCTCTGAGTAACCGTTAGCGATATCGATACAGATGAATACAAACTCTTCGCTAAGAGCCATGATCTTCTTAACTTTCTCGAACTCAGCTTCAGAAGTACCCGTTGATACAAATACGTTGTTCAGTGTTTTCTTGTCTGCTGTTTTAGCGAACTCAGCCCACTGCTCTACTGTGTAGTGCTTGTGTACTGCAGTCATAACGCCGTGCTCTGCTAGAGCAGCTGCCATTTCAAAGCTTGCTACCGAATCCATGTTCGCTGCAATTACTGGAGTACCAGACCATTGACGACCGCTATGCTTGAATGTAAAATCGCGGGTTAATTCAACTTGAGAACGGCTTTTAAGGGTAGAACGCTTCGGACGGAAGAGTACATCTTTGAAACCTAACTTAAGTTCTTGTTCGATACGCATGGTGTTTTCCTTGATTCATAAAATTATGTGTCTCTCGCGAAATGCGTAGTAAAACCGTTGGCAGACGAGTTTACTTTTCTTCGGACACAAAAAAACCGGAGCGTTGGCAGACGCTCCGGTTTTCAGCATTATAGGTCGTGATTTAGTAACAGCAAGTCTGATATTTCACTTTTTTTTATGCTATCCTCTCAAAGATTCCATATCCGCTAAAACTTCCTCAGTTACACTTCCCAACTAAATTCTTATTAATTAATAACTTAGCGAACCATTCGCGCAAACGCTGTTGGTTTATTGCGCAATCGTTTTCCTTCATATTTCACGCAATATCGCCCTCACAAAGCAAATATGTGAAGAAAGTGCCTCGAAATCACATAAAAACCACACTTTTCTCCAACAAAAAAATGCCTTTTTTCTTAAATAAATTCGTTTTTTTTCTAATTTTTATCTGTTTTTGACCAAATTGGCCAATCTCATCACCTTGTCAGTTCGCCTCAATTTGGAAAAGCACTGTGCCATGGGGCCGATTTATAGGTCGAGATTCACTTGGGTTTGAGAATCCAGCCCTCGCACTCCATTAAATAATGCTTTGAAGCTCAAACTTTATAAATCTAATTTCTATTAACCCGTAGCATTACCGTTCCAAAAGCACATTTCGTGGCTGCCCTTTCGTTCATTTAACCAGGAACATTCAGCAAAGCGCTTAGTAAAAGAGGATTGGTTGACGTGAAAAACTAGGGGAAAGATTAGATTTGAAGAATAGAAAGCAAAAAAATGGCTAAAGTGGTTAACCTTAGCCATTTTTATTCGCTGATCAGACTGATACTAATACGCACATAGAAAAGTGCTGTTTAGTGAATAGAGCAGTGCTAGTTCTTTTGAGAGACTAACGCTTCAGCGGTAGCATCTTGAATAGATAAGAACAATGAGTTGACTTGCCCTGTTGGTGAGCGCATTGGGTTTAGCGTCACGTTCTGGTACATGAAATCGGCTTGTTGAGTTACAGGGCGAACATTGCGGCACTTAAACAGATAAGGCCTTTGTTGCCATGTAATGAAGCTGCGGCAACCTAGGTCATAGACTGGCTTGGTTTTCAGCCTAAACCACTCTTCTGGGATCTCAGGAAATAACTCAAAGATCGACTTACCGATCGCATCATGCGATTGCTTACCGCTATGGTGCGTCATGAAGCCATTCCAAACTTGTACCTGAAAGTCACGGTTGATGACCACCAGTCCCATATCGACGTTTTGAACCATGTCCACCATCCAGTGGAACTGTTCAAATTCAGCAGGAAGATTCAACATATTAAAACTCCTCCATTAGGTAGGCCAATTTGTTGTCTAGAAGAGGCAGAGACTCATCAACGAACATAAACAGAAGGTCACAACGGATAGAAGTGCCATCGATGTTGTAGCTGACTTCGAAAGTCATGGTCTTCTTAAATGAACCACTGGTATTTTCAATCACAGAATCAATCGAGATGTGTTGACCTAGCAGTACAGGAGAGCTCTGGAAGAAACGAACTTCTGACTGCTCCCCTAACCCATTCAAGAATGAGCCGACTAAGATGTTCGACACATCCATCAGTAGCTCTAACTCTTCTAGCTGCTCGCTTTCAGTTGGTACCTTCATGAGCTTTTTAAGGTCGCTCACGCTGGAATCACTCAACAAAACTAATGCTTCGCCTGCAATGCCTTCTCCGCTAAAACCTTGGCAAACACCCGACACTTGGTCGTTGTCGGCTAGGTCACGAAGTGCCATGTGCAATTCACTCACTTCGAAGATGTTGACGTTCGGCAGTGGTAAATGGACAAATACATTAAAGTGACGAGCCAGTGCATCAGCTGCACGGCCTATCGCAACGTTCGCGACTTCCATATAGATATCGCGTCTGCGAAGTATTGGCAGTTCGAGAGCGGTTGGAGTAATGATCTGAGGCTGTTTTGGCGGCTCAACATGCTCACGTAAAATAGCTTTTAGCGCTTCTTTATCGATTGGCTTTTGTAAAAACGCTTTGGCGCCGAGATCCAGTACCTTCTGTTGTGCTTTTGGTTGTATGTCACCCGAAACAACGACAACAGGCGTGGTATCACCCAAACGTTGCATCTCTTCCAATGTGCCATAGCCGTCTAATTCCGGCATGGTGAGGTCGAGGAACATCAATTTAAATTGGTTTTGAGCGAGCTCTTCAAGTGCATTAAGCCCATGAACAGCAAAAGTTATATCTGCATTTAGAGAACTAGGCAGTGATCGAGCCATCTGCTTCCTTGCTAACGCAGAATCATCACATATAAGAACTGGGAACGACATAAATGCACCACCGACAAATTAAAGCTAATTCGGACGAGTGTAACAGAACATTATAGTATCAGGTACGGGGTGAATGAATTTATGTGTAGATTATTAGTAAGAATGATGGAACAAGCAGATGAGCTATTATCTGGCATTATTCTTCATGAAAAACAATATGCTACAAAGGTAATAACCGTTCATCATTATAGAGTAATAGCACTTTTTTATGGAACAACAGCGCTAGTTTATGAAATGACAGCCTTAATAAGTGAGTTTATTAAGGCTTGGTTTGCTCATTCATTTATCGGCTTTATGCAGCAATGATAAGAGACGTAGTGTGAAGAACTAGAACTGGTATGAAGGCCATAAGATCAGTAAAGCGAAACGTATAACCACAGCAAACACCAATAAAGCGATACCCAAACGATACCATTTGTATTCCGCGATACTCATTGGAATACGCTTATAAAACATCGTAATCACGCCCTTCCAATCACTACTGCGTCTTCCGTACTGCATCATGCTCATCAAAACAAACAGTGCGCCAAGCACTAACATTCCTTTTTCAGCCCAGAACAATCCAACTTCCATTTGTGTATTCCTTGATAAAACGGTGAGCAACTCAAATCATTCTAGTCACCTTTACGCTCAGTTTCTGTAAGACCAAGGTCTAACCCACTCTCTACTTACTTGAAGGTACTTATCTGAACGAATTTAAGTGAACGTAAATCGCTGAGCACACTTAACTGAACAGCGTGTTCATATCGAGTTCAGCTTCGCCATCTATACTCATGTTTCCACTAACAGGAGAAATTCAATGAAATCACTGAAAAAGTCACTTTGTGTATTAACTGCTTCAGCTCTACTCGTTACTGCTCCGTTTGTGAGTGCTTCATCACCACAACAACCGCCACAGCCAGCAGTGAGCCCACTGCAAATGGTTATTGCTTCTTTAAACCTAAGTGAAGCACAACATGCGGAAGTCATCTCCCTTGTTGAAGGCTACCAATCTGATAGAACACAGATTGACATGGATAGCGCGATAGAACTCAAGAAGAAACAGATCAGCCTTGTGACTCAACCGGATTTCAATGAAGCCGAGATGGGAAAGATCATCGACACCGTTCAAGCAACCGAGAAGTCGATGGTGATGCAAGAGATGCGTCTTAAAAACAACATTTATAATGTGTTAACTGAAGAGCAGAAAGAGCAATTCAAAACCATGATGAAGTCTGCGCTCTCTGGTGGAAAGTAGTCTGGCAATAAATCGTCTGGTAGACAATAGCTGCCCCTAATCCTAATATTGATTCTTCCCCCTCCCCCAAAAGGGAGAATCTGAATAGACAACAAAAAGCCGCAGTCATTATGATGACTGCGGCTTTTTTGTGTTCAGTACACCATTAGCAAATCACGTATAAGCATGATTCGACAAATCTGGAGATTGGTTGTTCTTTTGGATGACACGCATCAATTGGATAAGCAGCAGAATACCTGTCACGCCCAAACCAACGCCAATTCCACCCCAGATCCCTGCCAATTCAAATTTTGGCATCAAATACCAAGCAGCAGGTAAGCCAAATACCCAGTAACCGATAGCAGTCATCACCGTTGGCATGGAGACAATCTTCATCCCTCTCAACAAGTTAATTGCCAGTAACTGCCAAGCATCAACAATAAAGCACAGCGCGACAACCCAGATAACAGAAGCCAATAGTGAAGTCATCGCGCCAGTGCCGTCGTCTAGCTTAAAGAGAGAAGCGATCATTTCGGGCCATATGATGAACACAGCCGACAAAGCAACGCTCAACACCGACACCAAGATAAAGCTGAGAATCGAGGTTCTTTTGATCCCTTCGTAGTTTCCCGCACCGAAATCACGCCCCACCAAAATCGCCGCAGCTTGTGAGAAACCGAAATTGAAGTTCCAAGTAAAACTCAAGCATTGAAGCAAGATTTGGTGCAGTGCCAACGAGGCAATACTGATCGTGCCCGCCATCAAGGTGCCACCGTAAATAAGGCCATGTTCAAGTAATGCTGCTAATCCGATAGGTAAACCCATCATTAAAAGCGGACTCATCAACTTAATTGAGTACTCTTCTGTGTTTAACCAAGGGGCGAACTGCCTGAATTCGTCACGTTTGAATACCCAAACCGTGTATCCAACCATCACGATAAATGCCGCGATAGCCGTACCTAGCCCTAATCCCGTTAAGCCCATGTCTAATTGGAAGGTTAAGAAGTAGCTGACTGGCACATTCAGAATTACGGTGATAATAGACATCACCAGAATAGAACGCACATTGCCAAACGCGCTGGTTAAGCCGCGAAGCACCAATAAGATGAGCGAAGGCAACATCACCCACTTCAAGGCGTGTACATATTCCATGGCTAAAGTGATCACTTCTGGCGGCTGTTTGGCTGCTTCTAATACCAACGGAGCAAACCAGAAGCTGGCCATTAAGGTCACACTGAGCACGAATGCCAACATAGTTGCGCCTTTCACAGCCAATCTAATTTGAGTGTTACCAAACTCAGGGCGAGCGACGCGCTGACCATAAGCAATCGCAATCAAGTTGGCGACACAACCCACAGTGCTGCTCGCAATAATGAAGATGAAAAAGTAGATAGAGGCGCCTAAGCCACCAGCCGCAAGGGCTGACACACTGATACGCGACATCATCCAAACATCGGTAAGGACTAACGCCATAGAGATCAGCTGTGAAATGATCAAAGGGAATGCAAGAGTGAGTATTTTTTTCATGAGCGCCTCAGGTAATTTCGCCCAAAATACGATCGATGAGGCTGGCGTTCAATTGATAAATTTGCGACTCTAACATTCCATAAACTCATGCGAACGAATTATGACCCCATATCCTAGCTTGCCATCCTCACATAATGGCTTAAAAGCGTTTGAAGCTGCGGCAAGGCTGATGAGCTTTACTCTGGCTGCCGAAGAGCTGCATGTGACACAAAGTGCAATCAGCCGACAGATCAAACAGCTTGAAGATGAGTTAAACGCATCACTGGTTATTCGTAAGCATCGAGCGATTGAATTAACGGTACAAGGTCATGATTTGTATGTGGCTTTGCGAGAAAGCTACGGTAATATCGAAGCTGTTATCGCCTCTTGGAGTGAGCCCAAGCAGAAGCGTATTGTGATCAAAGCGACTCTGAGTTTCGCGACGCGAGTATTGATCTCTAAAGTACGGGAATTAAACGAGCGTTATCAAGATCATGAAATCGTCATAGTTCCTGTAATTGAGGAAGACGAATCGATTAATAGTAGTGAGTATGATCTACTGATCTTCCACACGCGCTTCAAAAGGCGCTATGACAAAGCACCTGGCATCACCTTCTTGCGTGAAGAGTTTATGGCACCGGTATGCTCGACTAGCTTAACTAATTCGACCAACTTAACGAATAAAGACACCGACCTCGATTCGATCTTAACCATGCCACGGTTGCACCCGACCTTAGATCATCACGACTGGAAAGTGTGGTTGGCCGATGTTGAATTCCCACCAAAGAAACCCGTCAGAAATACCAGTTTCTTGTCTTTGGATATGGCACTCAGTGCTTGCTTGTCGGGTGAAGGGGTCACGGTGACGGATTTACTGTTGGTTTTGCAGGATCTACAACGGGGCTTCTTGTACTGCCCTAAGGATGCAAAGATTCAACACAGTGCTTGGACTTACTTCATGCACCAGCGTACACACACGCCTATCATCAATGACCTTATTGAGTGGCTGAGGGAAGAGACAGCAAAAGAGATCGAGTTGCTGAAATCACTCGCACAGCAATATCAGTGGTTTGGTGTAATAGAGCAAGACAAAGGCTTTGGTCGACTCTCTTAAATTAAGCTATGATTCCCCTTCCCTCACCCGATTGATATTTTTATGCCTTCTTTCTCTGTTTCAATGATCCCTGTTGGGGTTAGGTTCATGATCCTCTCCGCTTTTGGGTTCGCACTGATGTCTGCTTGTGTGAAATACATCAGCAACTACGGTATACCTGTATTTGAAATTGTTGCAGCAAGGGCATTGGTCTCTTTGATCATCAGCTATATCGATGTGAAACGAAAAGGCATTTCGATCTGGGGTAATAACAAACCACTCTTGTTTGTACGTGGTGCTGTCGGTACTGCGGCGTTAATGTGTGTTTACTACGCTGTCACCACCTTGCCATTAGCAGAAGCAACCATTCTACAATACGTACATCCCGTGTTTACCGCGTTGCTTGGCGTGTTGTTCCTCAAAGAGCGCGTGCAAAAGTCGACCATGATCTGCATAGCATTCTGCCTCGCGGGATTACTAGTGATGGTACAACCGAGCATGAACAGCGGCATAAACAGCGAGTTACCCATGTTCAGCATTATGGTGGCGTTATTGGGCGCGTTTGGTAGCTCAATTGCTTATGTAATTGTGAGAAAGCTTAGCCAAACTGAAGATAGCTCGGTGATCATCTTCTATTTCCCGCTGGTTGCTCTTCCAATCTCAACAGCCCTGATCTGGAACGACTTTGTATGGCCGAGCTTATTCTTAACCGTTATGTTGGTTCTGGTCGGGATTTTCACTCAGATAGGCCAATACGGTTTAACCAAAGCGATGCAAACTCAAGCTGCCGGTAAAGCTTCGGCTTACTCATACGTTCAAATCGTATTCTCAGCGCTGTTAGGCGTGTGGATCTTCAATGAGATTCCATCAGTTTGGACTTACCTAGGTGGTGGCCTGATCGTAACAGGAGCCTTGATCAATGTGTTTGGCAAACAACTGTTAGTAGCGTTTAAGGCTAATTAGCTAAGTAAGCGACTAAGCGACTAGCAGAGTAAATATCAGCTAGCCAATCAGCTAATAGATATAAAAAGGGCATTGCGGAATATTCCACAATGCCCTTTTCTGTGAGTCTTCCTAGCACCCTTTCTTAGACGTTTTATTTCGAACAATCTTGCTCTAGTACACCAACTCGATTGCGAGTTCTACTACGTGGCATTACGCACCTTGGGATCATCACTCAAGTACTCTACAAACTCGATTTCAAAGCCCGCAGGATCAACAAAGTAAACGTTTTTGCGATAAGGTTCTTCAGCTCCAGGTTTGGCAATAGGGAAACCCGCATCAATAAGGCGCTCAATCACGCTCTCGATATTGTTGGTTACATAAGCAAAATGCGCGAGACCGACAGAATGCCCAGCCAAATCTCTGTTTTCTCCTTCACCGTGATCGCTCAACGCAATGTATTGGTATTCATCACCAAAATGTAGCCAGTTACGTGGCTTGCCAGACCATTCGCCTTGCCCTTCATCACGAACATACCAATGAGGGAAAGCTGCTTTATAGAAAGTCAGCATCTCTGGGATATCTTTAACCACTAAATTTACATGTTCAAGTTGGATCATTCTTCTCTCCTTAAAGTATTCTCTTAAGCAACGTTGCATATCCTAATACCTCAAGTTAAGTTGAGGTAAAGAACTAATTTACGTTTATTTTCGAGAACGTCTTTAGAGTCCAAGTTGTTCTGCTTTGACTACATACAAACTGTAAGTTTAGACGACCTAATCCAATGTAACTCTCTTGCCTCGTATTATGTTCTTTGTACTTAATGACAGTGACTTTATGGGAGGTGTTCTCTCCAAACCACACCTCCCACAAAGTGAACCGATGAAATGGATGTTGTATACAGGCCTCCACTCAGTGATCGCAATGCAGAGCCAAACCGTAGTTAATTGAAATACAAGCACTTAGCATTTTTTAGTCGACTGCGTAGCGGGAGTGATACATGGACAGCAGAATTACCATCAAAGAATTTCTCAGAGTGTTCGATTACCTTCGTTCAACGGGCGAACAGTTGGACAATAAATATCAAATAGGTGAGATGTTTGCTTGGCACGATTACGACGGTTACACCTGTTGGCTAAGCTACAGAGACGTTACGGTAACCCTGATGTTTCATGGTTCATTAAAA
Source organism: Vibrio sp. 10N.237.312.B06 (assembly GCF_041464685.1). Lineage (NCBI taxonomy): Bacteria > Pseudomonadati > Pseudomonadota > Gammaproteobacteria > Vibrionales > Vibrionaceae > Vibrio > Vibrio sp. 10N.237.312.B06. The sequence goes on along the minus strand of NZ_JBFSPI010000076.1, from coordinate 14,090 downwards.
ATCGAATACGACAAAGCGTCGAACTACGAAGACTTCATCAACCATTGTCTGGCTATGCTTGCTACAGAGCCTTCTCCGTAAGTACGAAAGGTCAACACGCCCTAACAACTAATGGAGAAAATCATGCACGAAACTGACTTTAAAACGCACTTACTGCGCAAACGAATCGCTTCTTTGTGGCTAATACTCAGCCTTTCTTTTTTATGGTCTCAAGTATCTGTAGCAGGAATAGATATGATTGATTTTACACAAGCAAACGAACAGAAGAATTGGACAGCGACCAACGACAATGTGATGGGCGGCATCTCAACAGGCGGTCTTATTCATGATGGCGAGACGAGTCAATTTAAGGGCGAACTATCGTTAGAGAACAATGGTGGCTTCAGTTCAATCAATCGCTCTGTTGAAACACTAAGCTCTCAAACGGACAGCGTAGAGTTGACGTTTGTGGGTGATGGTCGTACTTACCAATTAAGGTTCACAACGTGGATAGATGGAAACAGGACCAACTACAAGCACAACTTTGAGACAATTAAAGGTGAACAACTCAAGAAAATCTTCCGACTAAACGACTTTCAAGCGGTGTTTAGAGGTCGGTTACTCAACGAAGCTCCGGGGCTTAAAGCTCAAGACATTAAACAGATCGGCTTTTTGATTGCAGACAAACAGCCTCTGCCCTTCGAGCTAAACTTACTTCAGATTCAATTCAAAACCTCTCAAGAAACGGAGTAACGCTTTGTTGAAATAAGGTAAAGTCTGAATAAACCACAGACAAACAAAAGCCCCTGATATCTTACCGATTCGCGATAGATATCAGGGGCTTTCTATTCAAGCGTTCAAAAGATCAATGTTTCAAACCGTCAAAGATCTAAATCATTAACTATTAATATTTAATATTTAATGGCTGTTTTTCCAATCGACGTACTGCTTTCAATACGTTGGTGCGCATCTTTCAGAGTCTCAACACTAAAGCCATTCAATGTGGTGGTAAGCGTCGATTTAATGCGGCCTGCATCAATCAAGTTCGCAGCTTGGAATAAGATGTCTTGTTGCTTCTGGATATCGTCTGTGTTGAACAGTGAACGTGTAAACATTAGCTCCCACACAAAACCGACAGACTTACCTTGAAGCGCCGACAGATCAATTCCACCATCGAACTCCACAATCGAACTGATCATGCCTTGTGGTGCAATCAGCTCCACCATCGACTCCCAGTGCCCTTTGGTATCCGCAACATTAAAAATGTAATCGACATGCTGGATGCCTTGCTCACGTACAGACTCAACCAAGTTACGGTGATTCACCACATGGTCTGCACCCATATCCCTTACCCACTGCTCGGTTTCAGGTCTTGAAGCCGTCGCAATGACAGTCAGGTTAGTCAGTTGGCTCGCCAATTGAATCGTGATTGAACCTACGCCACCAGCGCCACCAATGATCAGAATCGACTTTTGCTCTTCAGGACGAACACGTAGGCGATCGAACAACGCTTCCCACGCAGTGAGTGTCGCTAGCGGCATCACAGCAGCAGCTTCATCAGAAAGGCTCTTTGGTGCTTTCGCCGCAATACGGTAATCAACGGCTTGGTATTCCGCGTTAGCTCCCATGCGAGTGACGTCACCAGCGTAGTAAACACGGTCACCTAATTCAAAACCTTCAACGTCAGAACCTTTGCCAACAACTTCGCCGACTGCGTCATAGCCCAGCACTTTAGGTTGTTCGAGTGTTTTATCCTTAGCATTACGAATACGAATTTTTGCGTCAGCAGGGTTGATAGAAGTCGCGCTCACTTTTACAAGCAAGTCATTATTTTTTAGTTCTGGCAGACTCGTTTCAAACTCAAATAAACTGTCTTGCTCTGTAATCGCAAATGACTGAGTAAATCCAATAGCTTTCATTTTTGATGGTACTGACATTGTGCTTTCTCCTTGAATTAGACGAGTTAATCTTAGTCAATTCTCACTCTAGATAAACCGTCTAACACTTGAATGATTTTCAAATATATTTTGATAATTAAGCGTATAAAGTTAGCTTAGAAGAGGTAAATAAGGGTTAACCCGCTTTGTGATTAGCAAAGATTTCAATACAATGTTTAGAACATTATCAAACACAGGTAGATAAGATGCTTCTTGAAGACTTACAGGTCATTTTAAAAGTGGCGGAGTTTCGCAGCATCACCGCAGCAGCCACCAACCTAGACATGCGTACTGCAACCGCGAGTGCTGCCGTCAAACGAGTTGAAGCCGCACTAGGCGCTGAACTGTTTGTAAGAACCACTCGCCATTTAAGGCTCTCTTCAGCAGGCGAACGCTATTTACCTGAGTGTGAGCAGGCCTTGAAAATATTAGAGCAAGCCAAGCTCAGCATGCGCGAAGAGCTTGGTATTCTCGATGGAGAAATCCGCATTGCGCTTTCATCGGATCTAGGCCGCAACCTCATCACACCTTGGTTAGATGAGTTCTTGCTTGAATACCCTAAAGCATCACTTAGAACGAGCATCAGTGACAGTAATATCGATTTTTACCGTGACTCCGTTGATATGGCGCTTCGCTATGGCTCCCCTACTGACGCCAACATGTATGGTTTCAAGATCTGCGATGTGCCGAGAATATTGTGTGCGGCTCCTGAATATTTGGCTGAAATGGGAACACCAAAACACCCGAATGACTTAGCTCAGCATAATGGTTTGCTTTATCAGCTACATGATATGTTGCAAGACGAATGGGTGTTTAACGATGGTAAGCAGGAGCACAAAGTGAAGCTGAAAGGGAATCGTGCATCGAACGATGCTGACCTTGTTAGACGTTGGTGTGTTGCCGGTAAAGGCGTGGCGATAAAGTCTTGTTTAGATATGTCGAAACATTTGCTTTCTGGCGAAGTGGTTAAAGTTATGCCTGAATTTAAACCAACACCAACCGAGTTGTGGTTAGTCTGCCCTAGTCGTCAATCCATCACACCAACGGTTCGCTTATTAAGAGATTTATTCCGCGAGAAAACCGCAGAGATCCTTTCTCAATTGGGAGACCAAGGTATTCTAGAAAATAAAGCATCATAGGATCTAATGCTGCTTAGAGATAAGACGCAGAGATACAAAAAAGGCGTTAGTGAACTTTGAAGCCACTAACGCCTTTCTTCATTTGAACATCACCCTGTATTAATGGATGTATCTACATTAATACTAATACTTAAATGCGAGTGCTTAGTTTGACTCTTCTTCAACATCGCAATCAGCACAGCACTGAAGCGCAATTTCATGTTCGAAGGTGATTGTATCTTGGCCTTCTTCTAGAAGTTCTGCAATTTCATCCGCGACTTCTTGCTCATCATCAGCTTCAATTCCGCTCGCTAACTCTTCTTCTGAATAACCGAAGAAATTCAGTAATAGATACTCGCGAGCTTCGTCTTTGGTACAAACCACATTTGCTGAAAGATCAGGCGTAACTTCACCTTCCGAAAGTGTCTTTGTCACTTGCTCTAGAGCAGTATCTTTCATCGCAGGCGTTAACCAACCAAGATCAGTACTTACTGTCGTTTTTTTACAGTCGAAGCAAGGTAGTTGGTGAAAGTAGTATTGAAAGGTAGTCATAGGTAATTTCTTCTTTAAGTGTTGTATAGCGAGATTATGCGCGTTTTATAGCAAAATACTATCTCAATCAACACCAAAAATTGATTCGCTCTGATTATTTTAACCAGATGCACAGCAAGCCATACTGACAACTTTAATCATCGGCTATTTGCTTAAATCGCCACACACATCGGCGTATTGGATATAGGGTCACGAAATACGCTCGCTTTGAGATCAAAAACATCATTCAGCAATGTCTCGGTCATGACCTCATCGGGGGTGCCTTCAGCCACTAAACCACCTCTTTCCAAAACGATTAAATGATCGCAGTAACGGCTCGCTTGGTTCAGATCATGGAGCACAACCACCACCGTTTTTCCCTTGTCATTCATCTGCTGCATCAAGTTCATTAATTCAACTTGGTGAGACATATCAAGATAAGTGGTCGGTTCATCCAACATCACGACATCTGTGTCTTGCGCTATTATCATCGCTATCCATGCTCTTTGACGCTGCCCACCCGACAGTGACTCAATCGGTTTATCAGCAAACTCAAGTACGCCGGTATCATGCATTGCTTGTTCGACAATAGCTTGGTCTTCTTGCCCTAACCTTCCCCAATGGGACACATAAGGAGAACGGCCATATTCAACCAGTTTTCTGACCGAAATGCCTTCAGGGCTGACCAATATTTGCGGCAGAAGCGACAACGAACGCGCGAGCACTTTATCGCCATAGCTCGACAACGGTTTGTCTTCAAATAACACCTCTCCTGTCACCGGCTTATTGATCCTGACTAACGTCTTTAACAAGGTAGATTTACCACATCCATTGGGTCCAATTAAGGCTGTGATTTTTCCCTTTGGGATGGACACCGAAAGGTTCGGTATGATCGTTTGTTTGCCGTACGCGACGGAAAGATTTTGCGTTTTTAGCATGGTTACCAACCTCGATAACGATAGAGAAGAAAGATGAAATAAGGCGCGCCAATGACAGAAGTAAGTACCCCTGCAGGTAATTCAATCGGTGGTTGTAGACCTCTTGCCAAGCCGTCGGCACAAGTAACCAGAATCGCACCCACCAGAGCAGACGCCGGGATTAACAACTTATGATTATGCCCAAACAACAAGCGCGCTAAGTGAGGTGCTAATAAACCCACAAAACTGATCGTTCCAGCCACTGAAACGCTGACGCTGGCAAGCAACACTGCGGCCAATAGTGCAAGAGCTTGTATCTGTTTTGGCTTAGTACCCAATGTGGTGGCACTTTCCTCACCAAGCCCCATCACATCCAATCGCCAAGCAAGCCAAAATGCCATTGGCAACAACAAGAGCAATGCTCCCCAAATAAAGGGAACTTGCTGCCAATTTCGTCCCCAGAGGCTGCCGGTTAGCCATACCATCGCAGTGTTGATCTCGATGGGGTTAGTGACAAGCAAGAAGTCGATGCAACTCGCCAGAAACGCACTCACTGCAATACCACTCAAGGCCAACTTGGCGGGTGTTGGCCTTGACCACCATGCCAATAGCGCAATCAACCCAGCAGCCAATACCCCACCGAACATCGCCACCACAGGCAGTACGCTAACTGCCGCATTAGGGAACCACACTAAACTCGCAGTCGCAGCAAGCCCTGCCCCAGCGCTAATGCCCATAAGATCAGGCGATGCTAACGGATTACGTATCACGCCTTGTACTAATACGCCGGATAGCCCCAACCCTGCGCCCACGCTTATCGCGAGTAACATACGTGGTAGCCGATACTGATGGATAACAAAGTCGTCACTGGAAAAGGCGACCAAATGTTCGATGACTTGAGGAATGGAAAGTGACGCCGCGCCGACAAACAAACCCGCGGATGCCACTAATATGAGAACCCCTGATAACAAAACTATCTTAGTGTGATGGTGCATTAAGATCTCCTCGTCGCAATCAAAATAAAACAAGGTGTCCCAAGTAGGGCTGTAATAACACCAACGGGCGTTTCAGTCGGGAAAGCGATCGATCGTGACAACGCATCTGACCAAGACACTAATGCTGCACCTGCCATTGCAGAGATAGGAATCAGTAGATGGTAATTGTGCCCAACCATGGGCCGAACCAAATGAGGAACCAGCAATCCTACAAAACCAATGGGACCAGCAATAGCGACACTGGCACCCGCAAGCAACACGATAGCCAATCCACTCATGAGGCGAGTAAGCCGGATATTACTGCCCAACCCCACAGCCACTTCTTCACCAAGCGCCAATAAGTTGAGGTTACGAGCAAGGCTAACAGCCAACACCAAACCAATCACTGCTGGCGGCCAAAGCTGTTGCCACTGTCCCTCATCCACGCTAGACAATGAACCGGTAAGCCAATGCAGCACGCTATAAGCCATATCATCAGCTAGAATCAACGCTGCTCGAGTTAACCCAATCAATAAAGCAGTAATGGCGATACCCGCTAAAACCAAACGTAACGGATGAGAACGTTCGGAGAAGAAGCCACCGAGAAGCATCACAGCGCCACCGCCTAGCAATGCACCAAGAACGGCATTAAGGATCGGGTTTAAATCACTCACCACAGGTATGCCTATCGCAGCTAAAGCCATAAAACAGGCTGCGCCAGCGTTAATACCTAGAATTGATGGAGACGCAAGTGGGTTACGTGTTAATCCCTGCATCAACAGTCCGGCGACGGCTAAGCTTGCACCAATCAATAACCCAGCGTGAGCCCTCGGAGCTCTTAGTGTCGCCAATATTTGATGAGTCATATTGCTCTCATCAAACGCAAACCAATAGTGAACTAAGTCACTCAATGTTAGGGAGAAATTCGACCAACCTAGCATAGAGGCCACGTAACCAGACATCGCCAAACACGATACTAAAGCCGTAAATAACATGACTCGCCACGACACTAATACCGTAAGCCACGACACTATAAGCGAACGTCGCTTACCTCTAGAGAGCAACATCGAACTCATGAACGATCCAAGATCTGCTCTAGATTTTTCGCCATTTGTTCTGCGGCCAACATGCCTCGATTCAATGACCATAGTGCTGGTGACACTTCTACCACTTGTTGATTCTTCGCGGATGTTAATACATTAAACAGTGGGTTTTTCTGCCAATCATCAACGATATTTGGATCTGAGTAAGCACCAAGGAGCAACCAATCAGGATTTGTTTTCAACAACAACTCAAAGCTGGTTGGCAAGTACGCATTGTCTGTCGGTTCCATTATTGGGCTAGCAATACCTAATGTGGTTAGTACACCTCCGGCATACGAAGCAGGGCTATGTAGCCACATTCCTTTTTCCGACACAACTGCAAATTGGACAGTTTGTTTAAGCGAGAAATGACTTTTAAATTCCACCATGGCTTGTTGATGTTGGTGAATTCTTTGTTCCATTGCCGATTGCTTATCGAGGGCGATACCAACCTTAAGCGCAGATTCCAAATTCTCTTGATAAGTCTCTCCACGGCTTTTGAGCAGCAGAGTTGGTGCGATTCGCTGTAGATCTTGATAAACCGTACGATGACGCTCTGCATCGGCAATGATCAGGTCGGGCTTTAATACCGCAATAGCTTCTAGACTAGGCTGCGAACGCATCCCAACCGATTCCCATGGTTGCACTAATTCACGCACCGCCGGAATCACTCGCGAAGTATCATTGTCATCGGCAACACCAACCGGAGACACGCCTACCGCAGCTAACGCATCGACAAATGAGAACTCCAACACCACAACTCGTTGCGGGGTAGTCGCTATCTCAAACTGACCTTGCTCATCTTGAATGATCCTCGTTTTTGCTGAACTGGAGAATGAGAACAAGCTTAAAGCCAACAAAGCTAAGGTTATCGCTATCCTGCTGAATAAAAAATGCCTTTTGAATGACAGCAGTCCGTTCGGCAGCAGCCATTGATTTGAAAATAAAAGTCGAGAACTGTTTTCCATATTTACTTTTCCTTAAACACTAGAACCGTGAAAGTCGCCAATAATATTGGCGACTTATATTCGTTATTATTTTTAATCAATTACCGATTAGAACTGATAGTTCAGATCCAAAGTGTATGAACGCCCTGGCGCTGGATAGCGGCCAACCGGACTGGTATCAATACCGCGGAAGTAGTAGTCCTCAGCAAACAAATTGTTCACTGCAACATTCATGCGTAACTTACTGTTTTCATCTTTATACAAGTCTGAGCCTAGGTTTAAGTTCCATACCATGTAAGCAGGTACTTTGCCTTTCGCACCCAATGCATCTTCAGCACTGGTATTGGCATTGTCAGAATAAGACTCACTGAAATAGTAACCTGATAAGGTCGTATCTACCCGGCTAAAGGCGTAAGTCGCATCCCAGCTAAGCTGATGCTCGGATGTGTAAGGAAGTTGCTTACCTTTGCTTGCACCTTCTGCCTCTATCGTCGCATCCAAATAGTTATAACCCGCGCCTAAACTCAGAGCTTGCATAGCCTGCGGAACATAACGACCTGAGAGCTCAATACCTTGATGAAGCGTTTTACCAATATTGTCAAAGGTCTGTGTTCCGCTTTGCCATTGGAGTTGGTCTTCAAAGTCAATGCGGTAGAGCGCGACATTAAAGCTAGTTGAGTCTTGATTGTAACGAGCTCCCAACTCGTAGTTCCATGCTAGCTCACTGCCCTCTTCACCCTTGCCTCGGATGTAAGCGATTTGTGGTGCGCGCAAAGATTTCTGCGCATTGGTGTACCCAACCCATTGCTCAGTTAAATGGTATGCCACGGTTAAGCCCGGCAACCACTCGGTCACTTTGTTGTCTGTACTCTGTACTTTACCTAAATCATTAAAGGTCATATCAATCGATTCGTAACGAATACCCGGAGTAACCTTTAGCACGTCGTTAAACAGGCCAACTTCATTGCTGATGTAACCTGCGAAAGCATCGGTATTCAAGTTCCAATCACGTGGTATTTTTGTTACCCCACCAGCAATTGGCGTTTGCGTTAGCTTGTAATCGATATCTTCATTTACATAGCGAGCACCTACAATCAAGTTTTGCGTCACCGTATTACCGTCAAAGTACATCGCTAACTTAGGTTCCACACCATAAACAGCGAACTCACGTGGTGAGGTGCGAATATCTGTTGATGGTAATGCTGGATCAGCCCAGTGACCGCCTGCGCTATTAAAGCCCCATTGGAAGAAACGCTCAGAGTGGTGACCGAATGTCAGAACCTCTAACTCTGCGCCATCTGCAATATTCAAATCATGCAAATACTTCAGGCTCCAACGTGTTGATGTGCCTTTGTATTCGTCATATGGTCGCTTCGATTGAGTACGATCTTTCTGGTAATCTTTTGGCGATAAAGCGCCCGGCATTTGGGTATCTGCATCGTAACGCTGAACGAATGCTTGTAGCTCCTGGGTATCGCTGAGTAACCATTGCAACTTCGCTTGGAAGTTTTTTACATCTGTATCTGAATGATCGCGGAAACTTTCACCTTTTAGGAAGTTACCTTCCACTTGAAGTGCCAGCGTATCGGTTAACCAACCACCCGTGCGTAGGTAAAAGTCATTAAGCGGTGTATTACCATCTTCAAATACCGTAAAGCGATTACTGATTTCCGTTTGCCATTGGTGTGGAATAGGCTTAGTCACCAAGTTGATCACACCACCCACGTTGTTTGGCCCATACTGCACAGCCGCACCACCACGTACGATATCAATTCGGTCAAGCATAGATAGCGTTGCTGGGAAAATAGATTGTCCGGTATGACCATAAGGCGCAAGAGTCAGTGGTACACCATCCATTAGAAATTGAGCATGACCACTGCGGCTCGCTTTCAAGCCGCGCACCGAGATGTTAGGCAATACACCCGTGCCCGTTTCGTCTTGAACCTTAATGCCCGGTACACTTTGAAATGCTGAATCAATAGAGAGTGCGCCAGTCTTTTTAATTTGTTCGTTAGTTAGAACGGTACGCGCTCCCGGATACTCTTTCACATCTTCTAATTCTGAATTACCGATCAAGCTGCCCGTCACGACAACCGTTTCCATGGTCGTCGTTTGCGGATCAGACGCAGCGAATGCACTCATGGAAGTCACTGAAGCGATGGCTGTTGCAAGTACGGTCAAGCGCAGTTTATGTTGCGCGTGGGGTTTACCATCCAAATTCTGGTAAGGCATGAAAATCTCCTAAGTAGGCAAATTAGGGTCAAAGGCTGTGCTTTTAAGTTATACCAACGCTTTGACCCATGGGGCTAAACGACCTCAAAATGAGGCCAACTGTTCACTCACTCGTAGCGAACAAATCAATAGTTTTTCAGTTGAAATAGCTTTTAGTCACGTACTAGCTCTTAGAAACGTAATAACGCTTAAAAATTAACGACTCTTAGAGCTGAACTCGCTTTTAGAACTGATAGCCGTAGCTGAGCATGAATTCAGCTGGCGCTCCGTAACCAATCTGGTTAGTACCCGACTTACCACTGGTTGCCCCAAGAATGTATTTCTCGCCAAGTACGTTATAAGCGTTCGCTTGAACTTTGTGACGACCCGAGGTGTACGCTGCCATCAAATCAACAGTGGTGTAATCACCTAATGCGACGGCTTCATTGTTACCTGCGTAGCGGTCCCCTACGTATTTCACACCACCGCCCAAACGCCAGTTTTCGTATAATTGGTAAGTACTCCAGAATGAGAACAGATGATCGGATACATCATTCGGCTTTTTACCTGTATCTTTATCTTCTGCATCTAAGTAGCTATAACCAACTGAAATATCCCACAACTCTGTAATCTGACCGCGAGCTTCCAGTTCAATACCTTGGTGACGTGCTTCAATCTTATTGATAACGTCGCCATTAATATTGGTTTGTGGTTGTTCTTGATCAATTTGGAAAATAGCGGCATTGAGCATCAAAGCGTTATCGAGTAAGTAAGCTTTCGCACCCACTTCTTTTAGATCGGTATGGAAGAATTCAGCCAGTTTAGGGTTGATATAAATACCGGAGTAAGGCAATTGCCACGAACGAGCTAAGCTTGCGTATACCGACATATCGTTGTTGATACGATAGACCAAGCCACCACGGTAGCTCACTTTGTTATCATCTAGCTTCTCTTGGGCTTTCCCGGCTTTTTGCTGCTCAAGTTCCATAGAGTCATAGCGCACGTTACCTATCACCGATAGATCACCCAAGGTGTAAACGTCTTGAAGGTAGATACCCGTCGTCGTTGTGTTATCACGGAAAGGCTTGAAACCCGGATCAGGCGTTGCTCCTACGACGGGGTTATAGATGTGTTTCGGAGGTAAGGTTTTATCGCTTGCTAGCGTTAAATCGATATTGATCTGGTTATAATCCGCACCAATCATCATTTGGTTAGAATCGGTTTCCCACACTAATTCGGATTGCATCGTCGTTGTGGTTCGAGGGTCATAACCGAAATTGTTCACGGTTTGAGAAACTTTATCTCCCGCCACAGTACCTTGACGCGTGCCCTTTTGCTCAAGTTCGATATGATTGTATGCCGCTCGGTTTGTCCATACCCACTCGCTATTCAAGCGCCACTCATAATTAATGCCAACACGCAGGCTATCGGACTCTTGATAATCGTTAGTGCCACCGTAGAAAGAACTCTCAGAGACATCGACAGGTTTGCCATTTTTGGATGGAACACCACGATATGGCACCAGCTCTTGGTGTGCATATTCGACATCTAAGTCAACGGTATGCCCTTCAGCTGGCAGCACTCGAATGGTTGGTGCAATAAAGAAATCATTAGAATCGACATGGTTTACATACGAATCAGCCTGTCGGTGTTCCAGGTTAATACGTCCATTGACCTTATCTGAAAACGCCATTGAGCTATCCACCTGCCCTACAAATTGGCTGTTACTGCCAACACTGCCGTTCACATTGGTAAAATTGTCGCCATTCGCTCGCTTGGTGACTAAGTTAATGATGCCGCCAGCAGAACCCCTACCATACAGAGCACCTGCAGGGCCTTTTACCACTTCAACACGCTCAATATTGGATAGGCTTCGATACGACTGTAAAGTTCCATCATCACGCATGCCATCACGATACATGTCATTCAGTGCATCAAAGCCACGAATAACGAACTGATCTCGACTGCCTTCACCTAAGGTATTATTGACACCAGCAACACCATCAAGAGCATCCACTAAACGGACCGCACCACGGTCTTCCATCTCTGTTTTAGTGACCACTGATACGGCTTGTGGGACATCGAGCCATTCGACATCCGTTTTGGTACCCGATTGCGGCATGTGCTCCGCGTAACCTTCGTACTGATGACCAATAACTTGCACGGTTTCATCCACCGTTACTTCTTCTGAAGCCATTGCATTCGACACGGTAGCCACTGTGGTTAATGCACCTCCAATTGCCAAAGCGAGGGGGGTGAAAGCCAATCTAACGTTCATATTCTAATTCCGGTTTAGTTTATAAATCACAATTAACGCGAATAAGAACAAATATCATTTATATTTGCAATATATATTTTGCCGCCTACCCCTCCAGCACGATATGCAACATTGCTATTTACAAAATAATGAATAAAAACAAAATCATAAAAAGAACAAGCCTCTTAAAACATTGGATAATGTCGTATAAAAGTAGGTAAAAACGAGGTTCGACGGTTGGGAATACTCAGAAAAAAGACTTTTCGACAAAGAGAAATAATGCAAATAAAGAAAGGTTTGAGCAAGGTAACGGATGGGGTTAATACCCTTTAGTACGGTGTGCCTATTAACTGGTCACACCTCAAAATAAGGTTCAATAATTCAAGACAACAACGGAAATGCGACTGGAGTTATTGCATCTACAAAGAACCTAGCTTAGTGGCTTATGTTGACTAACAAGTATGACTAGCAAAGAAACAATTCCATATTCTCATAATTTTGCGTTCTCGCAGAAACGGTAATTAAATTAACGAAGGTCTACCTGAATAGAGATGATGATTAGCGTGTAGTTTCATGTAAGGGACCCCGAACAAGAAACAAAAAAGCGAGCCACCAGGGCTCGCTTTCAAATCGTCTATATTTACTTAAACAGTTACTTAAATTACAGAAGCTCTACCGACTGTTGAGCAATTACGAACTCTTCGTTGGTTGGAATAACCATTGCTACTGCGTCTAACATCTCTGATTTAGCGATGATACCTTCTGCGCCAAAGCGAGCGGCTTCATTGCCTGCTACGTCTTCAACAAAACCAAGAATCTTAAGGTTGCTTAGGATCTCACGGCGAATTGGTAGAGAGTTCTCACCGATACCACCAGTGAAGATGATGCCGTCTAAAGAGTCTAGCGTTGCAAGGTAAGAAGCAACGTATTTAGCAACGCGGTAAGTAAACACCTCGAAAGCAAGCTTAGCGCCTTCGTGGCCCTCTTCCATCGCTTCTAGAATGCCACGAGCATCGCTCGTAAGACCAGACACGCCAAGGAAACCAGACTCCTTGTTTAGAGAGTTAAATACTTGCTCTTGTGACCAACCTTTCTTTAGTAGGTACTCGATGATACCAGGGTCTAAGTCACCACAACGTGTGCCCATCATAAGGCCAGAAAGCGGTGTGAAGCCCATTGACGTATCAACACTGTTACCGTCTTTGATAGCACATACAGATGCACCGTTACCTAGGTGAACAGAGATGAAGCTAGCTTGTTCAACTGGCTTGTTGACCATTTTGGCAGCTTCACGGCTAACGAAGTAGTGGCTCGTACCGTGGAAACCGTAACGACGAACACCGAAGTCTGTGTATAGTTCTTTTGCGATTGCACCAGTAAATGCACGTTGTGGCATTGTTTGGTGGAAAGCCGTATCAAATACAGCAAATTGAGGTAAAGAAGGGAAAGCTTCAATCGCAGCGCGGATACCAATAGCACCTGCAGGGTTATGAAGTGGAGCTAGGTCAGATAGGCTCTCAATCTCACTCGTTACTTCTTCAGTAATTCGAACCGTTTGAGTGAACTTCTCGCCACCGTGAACGATACGGTGACCAATAGCCACTATATCAGCAGTGAAGCCTAGATCTTCCATCAAGCCTACCAACTTGCCAATGGCAATTTTGTGGTGGTTACCCTCACCTTGAATAGCAATTTCTGTTTTCTGACCTTGATACTTCCAGCTCATACGAGCATCTTCAAGACCAAAACACTCCCCTAAGCCACTCAATACGGCTTCACCAGAAACAGAATCAATAACAGCAAATTTTAGGGATGAACTACCCGAGTTAATAACCAGAACAAACGAATTAGACATTGGATATGGATCCTGTTTCAGTACGAATTGGATGAAGTGTTTACTTCAATTTTAGTTAAGCCCATTATTCAATAATTTTTGAATCTTTCAACTTTTGTTTTGTAAAAAGCACCAAATGAACACAATTAAGTTGATCTGAGTCATTAGTTTATTTATTTCGAGAGCAAAATTAAAAAATAGTTGAATATAAAAGCTGGCTAATAAACTAAGTAAAGGACTGATCACACTAGGGCGTGTTGACCTTTCGAGGTTAAATTTTGTTCGAGATAAAAGCGTTTTAAT
>NZ_JBFSPI010000075.1:0-25618 GCF_041464685.1 Vibrio sp. 10N.237.312.B06 | reverse complement strand
AAACCGGCAACCGTTAATAGCGGTTCTAGGGTTCAAATCCCTATCCCTCCACCACCATTAGAAAGCCCGCTGAGAAATCAGCGGGCTTTTTTACATCTTAAATTTGCAAAAAGAGAGCTCAAAAATACTAGTTAAGTCGTTATCTTATCTAGTTATAAGGTTCGTAGAGTTAAGGGATTAAAAAAGCAGAGCGTAATCGCTCTGCTTTGATGTCTCAATGAATACTCTTTGGAAATTGTATAGTCAGCTCTCTTACTTAGCGACGTTACCTGCCACGTTTAAAGCATCCCAAGTACGTGAAAAAGGTGGGGCATAACAGAAATCCATGTAGCCTAGTTGTTGAGTAGTCATCTTGGCTGTGATCGCTACGACCAGTGCATTGATGCGGCCAACGGCTCCTTTCTTACCTACTATCTCACCACCTAGCAGGACCTTCGTTTCTGGGTGATAAACCAGCTTTACCTTGATGTCTTCTTGACCAGGGTAGTAATCGGTTTGGTTCTTATCTGAAATGGTCGATACTTTCACATCCAAGTTATGTTCTTTCGCTAGAAGTTCATTTACGCCAGTACACGCCAGCTCGTAATCGAGTACTTTCAAACAAGACGAACCTAAGAAGCCTGACATATAGGTATCTTTACCTGCTAGCTTGTCAGCCATCATACGCGCTTGCTTATTGGCTGTTGTTGCTAGAGGAACATAAACGGGTTTGCCTAGTGCCATATGATGGACAACGGCACAGTCACCTACTGCGTGGATGTAAGCATCTTCAGTGGCACCATATTCATTTACCAACAACGCGCCATTTGGAGCTTTTGGTAATTCAAATACTTCAGTATTTGGTTTGAAGCCGAGTGACAGGATAACGACATCAGCTTCTACGTTGCCGTTATCGGTTTCTACGATGTAACCGCCTTGCTCCGCATCGCGAATTGCAGACACGCTGCACCCTGTTTTTAGCTCTGCACCTGATTCACGAATCGCACCTTCGACTACTTCAATGATTTCTGGGCTGAACTGACGGCTCATGATGTGTTGTTCACGTTCGATGATCGTCACGTGTTTGTCTAAGCCGTGCGTAGCATCGAATACTTCCAGGCCGATAAAACCAGCCCCAATAACGCACACACGCTGCTTGTCAGCATCCTTTAGCGCTTCTTTAACCGCCAAGCCGTCTTCCATGCTTGTTAGTGTGTATACGTGTTCTGGATTGAATTCACCGAATGGTGGAACGATTGGTCGTGCACCTGTTGCAATGACCAACATATCGTAATCGATGACGCTTTCTTCATTTTGGTGACGCACCGTAATTTGCTTTTCAGTGCGGTCGAACGACACCATTTCTGTGTCTACACGAACATCTAAACCTGATTTGATGGCTTGTTCTGGTGTACGGGAGATCATCCGTTCGGTGTCATCAAACATGCCGCCTGCAAAGTAAGGTAGGCCACAGGCTCCGAAAGAGATGTAGCTACGCTTATCTAAAACGATGACTTCGTCTGATGGTTGATTACGTTTGTATTTTGCTGCGAAACTCATACCCGCGGCGCTACCGCCTAGAACAACAACTTTCATATTTACTACCTAAATAACCTGAACTCAGGAAAAACAGAAGAGCACTCACGTGGAGTGCTCTTAATTAAGTTTGAGAATTATACTGCTGCTTCTTTTGATACTGTCGCTGTAACGTCAGCGTCGTATTGTTCAGTATCCAGTGAGCCATTCTTCTTCGCTGTAAGAACGCCTGACAACATAGAGCCAGAGATGTTCAGCGCGGTACGAGCCATGTCAATTAGCGCTTCGATAGATACTAGAATCGCGACTACTGTGATGTCTAGACCCATGATGGTCAGTACCGCTACTGCTGCGAACGTTGCACCGCCACCAACACCCGCGATACCGAATGAAGCAATTGCGATAACAGCGATCAGTTGTAGGATAAAGCTCAAGTCTACAGGCATGCCCATGACCTGTGCCGCCATGATTGCTAGCATTGCTGGGTAGATACCGGCACAACCGTTTTGACCGATACTGGTACCGAATGTCGCTGACATGTTTGCTGTTTCTTCGTCTACACCTAGGCGCTGAGTTTGTGTTTCAACGTTTAGTGGAATAGCTGCCATGCTTGAACGAGACCCGAAACCGAACACGAGTACTGGCCAGATTTTCTTCATGAACTTGGCAGGAGAAAGACCGAACATTGACACCATGACGAAGTGGATGCCGAACATAACGCCAATTGCTACGTAGCTTGCTAGAAGGAAGCGGCCCATCTCTGCAAGTGCGAATAGGTCGTTGGTCATCATGAACGTGGTCATCAGAGCGAATACACCGTAAGGCGTTAGCTTGAGGATTTCACGAACCATTGAAAGCACCACTTCTTTTGCAGAGTTGATGAAATCAACGAAGTTTTGCACTTTCTCTGGCTTACGGTTTTTCACTTGAAGGATGCAGTAACCAAGGAACATGCCGAACAGTACAGTTGATAGCGTAGAAGTACGCTGAGAGCCCGTTAGCATGTCGAAGATGTTGGTTGGAATGATAGACAGAGCCATACCAGACAGACCGCTGCTCGCCATCGCATCTTGTGTTGCGACCAGAGAATCACCGCGAGCTTCAATCGCACTGTTTGTGCCGATTGTGCTTACTAGCGCGTTCGCATCGATACCAAATAGGTAAATACTTGCGATACCTACGGCTGCTGAGATTGCACAAGTGAAAAGTAGAATACCGATGATTTTTGGTGCGATTCGAGATAGCGCACCACCGCCTTCGACGTTCATGATCGAAGAGATCATCGCCACGAATACCAGTGGGATAACGATCATTTGTAGAAGTTTGATGTAGCCTTTACCGAACACTGAAATCAGTTCAGCAAAGCCAGATGTCGCAACGTTGCCGACACCGAAAACAAGTTGAATTGCGCCACCGAACAACAAGCCAGCAGCAAGCGCACTCAGTACGCGGAAGTTAAAACTTTTCTTTTGCTTTTTGAAGTTCGACAGCAGTGCGTAGAACCCAAAGAACAGTACACTTAATGCGATAAATGAAACGCTCATGAGAATCTCCTATGATACCCATTAATACCTAAATCGGTTATTTTTTGTATGCGATGGCTTCAACTTCAACCAGTGCGTCTTTTGGTAATCTTGCTGCTTCAACACAAGAGCGAGCAGGTGCATTCTCTGTACCAAACACCTCTGTATACACTTCGTTAAATGCTACGAAGTTCTCCATGTCTGATAGGAAGCAGGTTGTCTTCAGCACGGTGTCCAGTCCCGCATTACTTGCTTCTAATACAGCTTTTAAGTTTTCTAGAGACTGACGAGCTTGCTCTTTGATGCCGCCCTCAACAAACTGCATGGTTTCTGGAACAAGAGGTAATTGACCTGATGTATAAACCATGTCGCCGTAAGACGTACCTTGTGAGTAAGGGCCGATAGCTGCAGGTGCTTGTTCAGTGGCAATGATCTGTTTCACGATGTAACTCCTAAATTATTGGTTTTATTCTGATTTAAATTCACGGATAAACTTGTAAACCGCCTGACGGCTGATCCCAATCTGCTCTGATACTTGTGTAGTCGTCTCTTTTAGCTCAAATACGCCGTTATCAAATAAACAACGGATGATGGCTTTATTACGACCTTTGCAGGAAACCGACTCGTCTAGGTCAACCTCGTTAATGGCTGAACTCAATGCTTGTTGAATGACGTCGTTTGCATTGTTGCTGAATGTCTCGCTTACAATGGTTTGCGGCACATTGCACTGCGGCATCAACGTTTTGACGATTTCTGGGAATGGGAAAGATAAGTTCATGTTGATACACAGCATGCCGATAGGTTTTTGCTGTGGACCAGCCAGCACACAGGTGGTTGATTTCAGTAGGGACCCATCTGCTGCGTTGGTGAAATAGCTCTTCGGAGAAACTTCGCCAGTTTTCTCGAACGTGCTCCACATGCGTAAACCTAAATCGGTGATCGGTGAACCAATTTCACGACCCGTATGATGACCATTGACGATCTTCACTACTGAGTTTTCTAAGCTTTCAAATGAATGGATGACCACTTCGCAGTAAGGACCAATCAAATCGGCGATAGTGTCTGCTAAGCGGAAGTAATTGCTTAAGCATTCTCTGTCTTCATCGGTGAATCGAACTTGTTTTACATTCATGATTTCGGTTTACATTTTTGAACTCAATAACTGAAATCTACTCCTTTGGTGGTATTCCCACAAGATGCGGTAAACTTCTGTAAACCTGAAGTGAGCGTTCAAAACATCAACAAATCGTAAGTTTTAGACCTATATCACGAGCGGAATTTGAACAAGATCACAAAAGGTAGCCAAATGAGGTTTAATTTCTTAAACCGCATCAAGGTTTACATATTTAAAACCAAAGGTTGCATTTTTGAACCCTTTGATGATCTAGGACAAGTTATAAGGAAAGGCGAAAAGTTGGATTAATTGGCGTTGTAAATGCATGTCAATCAAGCATTTACCTTGCGAATGTGGTGGTAAGTAAAGATAGGTGGTTAATTGAAAATGAGGTTGTATTAGAGAGTTAAATTCACAAAAAACAGCTTTTTAATAGGATGCAAACTAGGATTTAGACCCTAAAAAAGCAGCTGAAGTTGCTGCTTTATTTTGGAGTGTTCTGTTTGATTATTCGCTTGGCAGTTTAAGCTCGACTTGTTTTAGCGCGCGCTGATACATAAACCATGCACAGGTTCCGGCAAGTAGATTACCTACCATTGCGCCCCAAAATAGGCCTTCAATACCAGCAAGCTGCGAACCAACCCACAAGCAAGGCAAGAAGAAGGCGAACAGGCGCAGCGCTGAAATCGTCAAGGCGGTATAGGACTTGCCCAGAGCGTTAGATACGGAAACCATTAGCATACAGATTCCTAATGGCCCTAAGCTAATAGGTACGATCAGTAGGTGATAGTTTAAAATCGTCGAGACTTCGCTTTCACTGGTCATTAGGCTTGCCAGTCCGCCTGAGAATAACCAAGTCACCAGTGCAATCACCAATTGGAAACCCAATACGAACATCACCGCAATCTTAACGAGCTTACGTATGTTTTCGAGATTGTTCTCTCCCAACATGCGGCCAATCATCGGAGGCATCGACATCGTTAGTGCTAGCACAGCGACAATCGAGAAGAATTCAAAACGTGAACCCAATGCCCAAGCTGCAACGGCAGCTGTGCCATAGCCAGCAAGCAGCTTAGTGGCGAACATGGATGAAACAGGTGGCAGCAGCTGACTGATCATCGCAGGCCCCATGATGTTACCAATGGAGCGAACACTCTTGCTGATGTCGAGGTCGTGCCAGTCGAAGGTCATCCAATGCTTCTTGGTGACCTTTGGTGCAACGATAAAGATACCCGCACCGAACGCCAAGATGGTCGCAATGGCGGCTCCATTGATGCCCATGTCGAGCGTAAAGATGAAAATCGGGTCCAATATTAAGTTGATGATACTGGTCGCGATCATCATTGAACCGGGTAGCATGGTATTACCATTGGCACGACACACACTGTAGAAGAAGTAGAGCAACGCACCTGTCCAAGAGCTGACTAGCCAATAGATCCAATAAGTATCAATGATTGGCAATACCGTCGGTGGCGCATCCAACAACTGTAAAATAGGCCCACGCAATAGGTAGATGATGACGGAGAAAAGCGCAACACTCACGCTGCCCATCGCAATCACTAATCCACCTAGTTGCTTAGCGTAGCGCGTTTCATTCGCGCCAATGGCTCTAGCGATTACCGCGGTTGTCGCGATACCTAACCCGACCTGAATACCAATGATGATCATCTGTATTGGAAGCGTGAAGCCTTGAACAGCGAGCGGCAGCACGCCCAGTTGGCCAATAAAAGCACTGTCGACAAGCTGGAAGCTCATTAGGGAAAGCACCCCAAACAGCATTGGCCATGTCATTGTATAGAGTTGTCGGCCAAGAGAAGGCGAGGGAGTTGCGGTAGTCGAATTCATAACGCTCTTATCAGTCTTGAAGTTAGGTTTGTATTGGTGACAAACCTCTCAATGAAGAATTGTGTAAAGGATAACGTAAGGTCAGCTCGATACCAATGTTTGTTATGCTAGGCAGGTTATCTTTGTTGGCTTTCGGTGAACAAAAAAGCCAGTCGCGATGACTGGCTTTGTTATATCTACTTTCTGTTGTATCTACTTGTTGGCGCTAAGCGTTACTTATTCGCAACGTTACCCAGTTTCAACCAAGTATCGATAACCGTGTCTGGGTTCAATGAAACCGAGCTGATGCCTTGTTCCATCAACCACTCCGCTAGGTCGTCATGGTCAGATGGGCCTTGGCCACAAATACCTACGTATTTACCCGCTTTAGCTGCTGCATCGATTGCCATTTTCAGCATCGCTTTCACCGCTGGGTTACGCTCATCGAATAAGTGTGCAACGTCACCTGAATCTCGGTCTAGGCCAAGTGTCAGCTGTGTCATGTCATTTGAACCGATAGAGAAACCATCGAAGTACTTCAAGAACTCATCAGCCAAAATCGCATTTGATGGAAGCTCACACATCATGATGACTTTCAGGCCTTGGTCGCCACGACGTAGGTTAAACTTAGCCAGAATATCGATAACCGATGCCGCTTCACTTGGAGTACGCACGAATGGGATCATGATTTCAACGTTCTTTAGTCCCATCTCGTTACGAACACGTTTTAGCGCTTGAGTTTCAAGCTCGAAACAGTCTTCAAATACTGGAGAGATGTAACGAGATGCACCACGGAAGCCCAGCATTGGGTTCTCTTCATGTGGTTCAAACGTTTTACCGCCAACAAGGTTGCTGTACTCGTTCGACTTGAAGTCAGACATACGTACGATCACACGCTTAGGCCAGAATGCAGAAGCGATAGTCGCAATGCCTTCTGTTAGCTTGCTTACGTAGAAATCGATAGGATCTTTGTAGCCACGAATACGCTGATTGATTTCAGCTTTGATCTCATCCGTTTGCTCATCGAAGTTCAGCAGAGCTTTAGGGTGAATACCGATCATCTTGTTGATGATGAATTCAAGACGAGCAAGGCCAACACCTTCATTCGGGATTTGAGCGAAGTCGAAGGCACGATCTGGGTTACCCACGTTCATCATTACTTTGGTTGGCAGCATTGGTAGCTCATCAACCTCAGAACGTTTGATCTCAAAGTCGAGCTCGCCGTTGTAAACGTAGCCTGTTTCGCCTTCTGAACATGACACTGTTACGGTGTCGCCATCATTCAGGCTGCTTGTCGCGGTACCACAACCAACAATTGCAGGGATACCAAGCTCGCGAGCAATGATTGCTGCGTGACAAGTACGGCCGCCACGGTTAGTGACAATCGCAGAGGCTTTCTTCATCACAGGTTCCCAGTCCGGGTCTGTCATGTCAGTTACCAGCACGTCGCCTTCTTGAACCAGTGACATTTGGTCTAGAGAATCAACCAAGCGAACAGGGCCTGAACCGATACGTTGACCGATAGCACGGCCTTCAACTAAGACATCTGCCTTGTTGTTTAGCTCGTAACGCTCGATAACGTTTTGGTCACTTTGAGAACATACTGTCTCAGGACGAGCTTGAACGATGTAAAGCTTGCCGTCGATGCCATCTTTTGCCCACTCAATGTCCATTGGACGTTGGTAGTGCTTCTCGATGATCATCGCTTGCTTTGCTAGTTCTTTGATCTCTTCATCGTTCAATGAGAACTCGTTACGTTCTTTAGTATCTGTATCGATGATATCAACTTGCTTGCCGATCTCTTGGTTGGTTGAGTAGATCATCTTGATCAACTTAGAACCAAACGTCTTTTTAACAACTGGGTAGTGACCCGCTTCTAGCATTGGCTTATGAACGTAGAACTCATCTGGGTTCACCGCGCCTTGTACGACCATTTCACCTAGGCCCCAAGAAGAGGTGATGAATACCACTTGGTCGAAGCCTGATTCAGTATCAAGCGTGAACATCACACCTGAAGAAGCTTTGTCTGAGCGAACCATGCGCTGGATGCCCGCAGACAATGAAATGCCACGGTGATCAAAGCCTTGGTGTACTCGGTAAGAGATGGCGCGATCGTTAAACAGTGAAGCGAACACGTGTTTCGTTGCTTCGATAACCGCATCGATACCTTTCACGTTAAGGAAGGTTTCTTGTTGGCCTGCAAAAGAAGCATCTGGAAGGTCTTCAGCTGTTGCCGATGAGCGAACCGCAACAGACAATTCTTCGTTGCCTTCAATCAGTTCGCGGTAGTTATCACGGATATCTTGCTCTAGTGATTCTGGGAAGGGTGCGTCTAGAACCCATTGTCGAATTGTTGCACCTGTCTTACGCAGTGCGTCAACGTCTTCAACATCAAGTTCATCAAGGAGTTGGTGAATGCGCTCATCAAGACCTTTGTAGTCAAGAAAGTTGTTAAACGCATAAGATGTGGTAGCAAAACCATTAGGTACTGATACGCCAGCGTTGGCCAGGTTAGAAACCATCTCGCCAAGTGAAGCATTCTTACCGCCGACTTTGTCGACATCTTCCATGGAAAGGCCATTGAACCATAGGGTGTTATTTTGCATTTATTTCTCCAGAAACATAGCAAGCATTGTAGGGATTTAAAGGCAAACGATTACGTATCAGTTTAAAAAAATGTAAATTATTTTCTAAAGCTGTGGGGGACGTAATAGTCAGCAGGGTTTCGTTATATATATTATGGTTCCCATCCTACTCAAAATAATTTTAAACATTAAATAAAAAATGCAAATTGATATCCAAAGTCGTGATGTATTCTATGTTTCTGATGGAACGGCTATAACATGTGAGACTTTAGGGCATGTTGTTCTAGGTCAATTCCCATTCGAAGCTAATGAAAAAACCTTCCCGTTTGTCGAAAGTGAAGACAAACTTTCTGATTTATTGAAAGAGATCGAGATTTCATATCGAGCAACAGGCCATGAACCTTTGGTCTTTTTCTCGATTGTGATTCCGGAGATAAAACTCAAGCTGTTAGATGCGCCTGCGCATTGTTATGACGTGTTAGAAAGTATCGTGCAGAAAGTGCAAGATGATACGAAAATGGCGCCTAAGCCGAAGCTGCAGCGTTCTCGTAGCGTCAATAAAGACTCGGACAAATACTTCGACCGTATTGCTGCTATCGAATACACGTTAGCGCACGACGACGGTATTACTTTAAAAGGCTTGGAAGAGGCAGACATTATCTTGTTGGGAGTCTCTCGCAGCGGTAAAACGCCAACGAGCTTGTACATGGCAATGCAGTTTGGTTTACGCGTCGCAAACTATCCGTTTATCCATGATGATATTGCTCGCTTAAGGTTGCTACCGGAATTTGAGATATATCGTCATAAGCTGTTTGGTTTAACCATTGATGCAGAAAGGCTCACTGAAATTCGTGAGAACCGCTTAGCAGGCAGCGAATACGCGAGTGACTCTCAATGTTTGTATGAGCTGCAAACGGTAGAAGGTTTGTTCAGACGTGAAGCCATTCCATACATCAACACCTCGTCACTGTCTGTTGAAGAGATTTCGACACGAATCTTGGAACGTACAGGGTTGCGACGCCGGCTTCTTTGATCTTTCGTTTGTGATCTAGCGATCTTGCTGCTTTATTCGAGGTGGCAATTTCATCAGCGTCCCTGAAAATAACAACCTATTTCTGATAAAGCCGTAAACGTAAAACCCAAGTTAAGTGTATTTTAATAAAAAGCCCCGGCCATAAGGCTGGGGCTAATAATCAAATATTACTGTTCAACCGACTTAACCAAAAAATGATCTATAGTTAAGTTCTCACCCGGTTCAATCAATTTAAACTCTACTTTCACTAAATCGCCTTTTGCTTTAAATGCGTTTAGAGTAAGTTTCAAAGCCTGATCAGTTGCGTCTACATTGTGAGCAACTTGTCGACCATCAATAAATACATCAAAAGGCTTTTGCCCTTTTTCTATTACTGTTTCAATCGTGTAGCTATCGCTCTCTGTCGCATAGAACGCGCTTTGAATACTTCCATCATTTAGCCATTTTGTTTCATTGAAATCAACGTTGCTAGCGCGCCAGTAAGAATAAAATGCATGCAAGTTATCAATATCGTTTTGTGTTTCCGACGTCCATTTGATAGCGTCAAAATCAATTGGCTCGGCATAGCTAAAACCATGCTCTTTCATCGTCTTGTGAATGAATGGTAAACGCGCGATCACATCATCAAATGTATCAGTCCAGCCGCCGATTTCACTGGTGCTATACTGCAAACCAATCTCACCGATTAAGTAAAGTTCACCGTCTTTTTCAATGGTGATGCCTGAACCTGAATCACCATGAATAGTAAGCCAGTTTAAGTCCGCCTTTTCTAATGTACGGAAATCATATGAATATTCAGCAAGCCAGCGATCTTCATATTCACTGTGCATTACCTGTTTAGTTCCGCCGTTTCTGTGGTTGTAATTGCCGTAACCAATTTGATTAACCTGGTAAACTTTCGAGTAATCAAACATCCGCTTTTTAGGTAGTTTTGCTGGCTCGATTTCTGTGATCGGCGTATCTAGTCGAACAAGGGCGAAATCACCAAAACCGCGATCATTTTTATACGGGAAATTGTATTCTCCAAATTGACCCGCCGGATTAGTGCTCGCAACCTTGTGCGTTATCTGCTGATAAACGCCGTTTTCGTCTTTCTCGTATGAATAACAGGTCACAGTGTTTTGATACCCGTCAGATTTCGAGCCGCTTACATGGCTTGCAGTGATGACCCAAAACGGGTCAATTAGCGTTGCTGAACCTGCATTCATCTTACAAGCAAAATCAAACTTTGTTTGCAATGCAAATTCTTTGTGTTGTTGAACTGATCGATCAAGCCGGGTCAAACCAGCGTTTGCAGAAAATGAGGCTAAAACCGCTGTTGCAACTAATAGCTTTTTCATTATTTCACCTCACTTAAATTGATTGCTTCTAGCGCATGGTAAGGGTCGTTATCTTTCCAGCTGAATTGATCGTTCTTTGCTTTATATGTGATTGTTAGCTCATCTGTTGTCGTATGAGTTGAAAACTCGACACTGTTCTTTGTCGTTGATATGTGCGACGGGTAGTAGTTTGTAATGGTTACACAGTCATTTTTCAAACATGCTGTGAACTCTGACATAGCAAGCCAGTTATGTGTATACAGATCTAGCTTGAATTCTCCAGCCTTGCCGGGCTTTACGGTAAACTCAAAGCCACCTCCATGCTTGACGAGAATGGCATGATTTGATTCGTCCAGAAAATCTCTAGAGCTGCCACTGTTCCATAAGTATTCATTGCCGTGAGCTGGTTTTTTAGCTTGGAATTCAAACTTACCAAATGTTTTTACATCGCTAATAAGGTTTGTTTTTGGCTTTGATTGTGAACGGTTTTCACCGTACCAAAAAGCCCAATCTATGCCGTTTAAATCAACAGTATCAACATATCTAAATTCACTATCATTCTCTGTTTTGTATCCGTGAAATTTTGATGTGACTAAAAGCGTTTCGCTTTGTTCTGTAGAAATATTGGAAAGTGTTTCTGTTTCTGATGCAATTGATCCGGCGGAAATCAAAGCAAGTGATAAAAGTTTAAGCCTCATTGTCAGTTCCTTATATATAAAGTTACTGAACTATATGTGGTAATTATGAGATAAATGTAAGCGGTTTGTAAGTGTCTATTTTTATTGAATAAAGATCAAAAATAGCGCCATGATGTCGTGATGGGAATTTGACGATCTATATATCTAAGACAATTTTGATTCATCCCATTCAAACCGTTTCTCGGCTTCTTGAGTTCTGATTCATGCTACTTTCCAATTTTCTGATTGGGCATTGTCCGCTTTATCTAGGACGGGTCAGAAATCAATTTGAAACATAAATAAAAACCGAAGCACTAGGCTTCGGTTTTTAGTCTATTTAAGCAGCCCGACACCAAGCTCCTTGCTTTTGCGTTCCATCCAGTGATCAAGTTCCGGTGGCCATTCAATACTTGGCTCTACGTAGAAACCGCGAAGCATTGAGAAATAAAGAGCTTGATCAACCAAAGGTAGCGATGATTCACCATTCTCTAGTTCCAATAGAAGCTCTGCATCTTTCAGCAATGGGTTAATCAGTTGAACGTATTGTGGGGTCTTTTCTAAGAGCTCTTCAAAATTAAAGCCTTCGGTCTCTTTACTAACACGCCAAGCTTCTTTTGCTCCAGCCGAACGATATTCAGCCAAGTCGAGGTTCCACCACCGTGGGCGTCCGATCTGTTGAGTGAGAGGGAAAGATCGGCTTTGGAAAAGAGTAGCCTGCTCTGAAGGTTCACGTTGCTCATCATTTGATTTCAAATCCATGAAATAAGCAATGATGTCTAGGCTTTCGGCCATAATAGAACCATCGTCTTTCTGTAAGACGGGCACCATTTTTTTACCGATCAGATCGATAAGGGTTTGGGCATCATCATAATCCACAGAAACAAGTTCGATGTTCAAGCCGAGAGATTGAGCAATGTAGGCAACTCTTGCACAGAAAGGGCAGTGGTCGTAAATGTAAAGCTTCATAGCTTCCCTCATTTATGGTCATTACAAGTATAAGATAATGCTAATGTACCAGAAACTCTTACGAATACTAAGCATCAATAAATGCCAAGTTCCAGTAAACGCTTAGCACTAATAAACAGCATGCACTAACAGACAATAAGTATTTAGTGTAGATACTCTTTACTGAATTCTATTGTCCGTTGGATTGGACTTTATTGTAATGAGTAAATTTAGTGGGGAAACTAGTGGGTAAATTACAGGCACAAAAAAGGCTCTGGTTGCTCACTCTAATGCAGAAGAATGAAGTCAGCCAAAGCCTCAATTTTGTTACCTTTAGCAGAGTGACTACTAAAAGAGCGGAGCGGTTAAACTATGCTTTTTTAAGGTCTTTTGCAGGGTAAGTAAGCGTCATTATTGCGCCTTCTACTGTTGTAACATGAACGTAGCCACCACCAGCACTTAGGCCAATTACTACCATTTCACCTAGCTCAACACCTTTTGTTGCAACAACGCGATCATCAACTGAAAACACTTTACACACCTTCAATAAAATAAATAAATACGACAGATATCGAACGCGGATTTAAACAGATGGTATCCCAATCAACTAATCCGGTTATTTGTCGTAAAGATTAAATTTAGTTATGCATAAATCGGCATTTCTTAAAAATCAGTTGGTTAACATGCTTGGGGTGTTATTTGTCGGCGGGATAAACGACACCAACTTGTTGACGCATATCTGTAATCAACTTTGCAACGGTTAAAGCACGTAGTTTGGCTTGAGCTTGTGTACTTTTGTCACCAGCAATGCAGTTTGCAAAGGCTTGGGCCTCGTAACTCATGGAGTTTTCTCTTTGTGCTTGAGTAAGGTTTTCTACCGTGCCATCACGATAGCGAATCTTAACGTCGGTGCATTCTGCAATGTGATCGATGATGATCGATCCCTGTTCGCCTTGGATCTCGCTTGGTACGTAAGAGTCGCTGACTTTAGAGTGCGCAAGGGTTACATCAAATTCTGGATACTGGAAGATCGCACAGCCATGCGCATCCACACCTGAGTCAAGTAGCTTTGCCGAAGCCTGTGCATTCTCAGGTTCACCAAACAGAGCAACAGTCGCGGCTACGCAGTAGAAGCCAATATCGACTAATGAACCATTAGAGAAAGCTGGGTTGAAGGTGTTTGGGTTCTCGCCGTTTAGGTATTTCTGGTAACGCGATGAATATTGACAGTAGTTGATGTACGCTTTATGCACTTTGCCTATCTTTTTTAAGCCGAGTTGAACTTGCTCAAAGTTCGGTAGATACTGAGATTTATACGCCTCAAACAGCACCACACCGTTCTTCTGAGCGACCTCAAACATGTGTGTTGCTTCTTCAATATTCGATGCGACAGGCTTCTCACAGATGACATGCTTGCCGTGTTCCATCATCAAGATAGATTGCTCGCAGTGCAGTGAGTTTGGTGAAGCGATGTACACGGCTTCAACTGTGTTGTCATTTGCCAATGCGTCGAGTGAGTCATACGTCGTTTCAACGTTAAATTCTTGGGCGAACTGTGCCGCGCTGGCCAGATTTCGTGAATAAACAGCAGCCAACTGCATTGATTGTGACTCATGAGCAGCTTGAACAAATTTCTTTGTAATCCAATTGGTTCCAATTACAGCGAACTTAATCATAAGGTATCCAATAGTTAGTATATTAATTCTATGAAGATAGTAGCACTCAATGGCTAGCATTGTTTCTGAGATTTACGGAACAATTCTCCAAGATCTTTAGCCTGATATTAATATTAACTCGTCTATACCTGAGCTTTGTAGAGCATCATAATAAAGTCTTTTGTTGTGTTGTTTCTGAGGTGGGAGGTGCAGGTTAGTTTCAGTGACCGATTGTATTCTCTCAATTGGTGGTTTATTGGAAGTGTTTAATATAAAAGACTCAATACCCAAAGAATGAAGATCTATTGATTATATCCTCTCGTCAATTCTTAAGAAATATTATACAAGCTGAATTGGTGTGCAATTGTATTCATATGCAATCGCGCAATTAACCTATGGTGTTTTAATATCACTTTGTTTAGTAATTGATAACATTTTAAGACAATAAATGTTATCGATTGGGAGCAATTTACGTTACAGAGTCACGAAGTTGAACATAATTGGAATAATGAACAACATTTGTTTTAGATTGGTTCTAATTATGAGAAATAGGGGGGTTACTTTTGTTGATATTTATATTAATTTATTATGGGTTAAATTATTTGCAATAGGTGTTTTTTTACTGTGAAATCTCTTATTATTGCGCTAGAACGTAAATCTGAACGATTTTTATCCAGCCAAAAGCAACTTTTAAATATTAAGTCTCTAGATATTGAAAAGTTGAGTGCTGTTGATGCTATGTCCTCTAAACCTCATCCTTTGATGGATTTCTATGATGAAACCGCCTTTTATGCACTAAATGGAAGGATCGCTGTTCCTGGTGAGATCGGGTGTTATGGTAGTCACTATTTAGCGTGGGAAAGATGCATTCAGTTAAATCAACCAGTTATTGTCTTCGAAGACGATGTTGTTGTTGATGTCGATGTATTTGAAAAAACGGTTCAATTTGCCAGTAAGCATATTGAAGAGTGTGGTTTTATGAGATTGGAAAATTATTCGACTAAGAGAGAGTATAATTATGTCGTTGAAAATCTCGATGACGAACAAAGTCTAGTGCGACATATTAAAACACCACTATGCACCACTGCCTATATGATCACACCGCATGTGGCGAAAATTTTTATAGAAAAAAGTGAACGATTCCTCTACCCAGTAGATGTCTTCATTAGAAATGTATGGCTTCATAAGCAACCAACTTACGGAATATCTCCTGCAGGATTAACCGGGGGAGAAGGTGGCTCAGTCATTGGGAATCGGTCTTCTAGAACAAAAAAATCACTCCGTATTAAAACTCTAAAATTCTTAAGTAAGTTTAGAGATGTCGCTATGAATGGTTTGTTCAATTTGACCTATACCGTAATAATCAAAAAAAGCAGACCCAAAATGTTTAACGGTTTTTAATCGTTTCTTATCTGATTGATTTTACGTCATTCGTTTAGAACGAACCGAGATTTAGATATAAGAACAGCTCCCAATTGGGAGCTGTTCTTCGTTATCGTGTCATGTAATTAGTGGTATCAAGCTCTAGCTCGAAAGTTTTGTTAAAAGAGTAGGACGGTGCACAGCTAAGCTATTTTTGCTAAGGTGTTATTGAATTTAAAAAGGTAGTGATATGCAAATCCGGAACGCTAAGGTAACTGATATTAGCTCGATCTTAGAGCTCTCTATGCAAATAAATCGTCAACATCATCTTGGTGCCCCTATAGTATTTGCTCCCGCTTCTCATGGCTTGGCTGATAGTGAAGAATATTGGTTGGGATTGATGCTTGATCCGGTTGGCACTTTCTTAGTTGCGGTTGACGCTCAACAGGTTGTTGGTTTCTTGGTGGGGAAGGTAACGCAGAATAAAGGGGTAAGCTTCATTCAGTCTCACAAAATAGCGCGAGTGAATACGATTGTGGTAAACGATCAGGTTCAGAGCCAAGGCGTCGGCAAAGCGTTGATGAAGTCGTTTAATCAGTGGGCGCAAGCGAGCGGTGCTATTGAGCTTAGGTTAGAAGTGATGGAGTTTAATCAGCAAGCTAAGGGTTTCTATGAATCGTTAGGCATGGAAACTCAATCACGAACCATGTCCATGCGCTTTGAGGAGAACTAAAGGTGCGTCTATTTTTGCCTTTATCACTGTGTTTACTGTTTGTAGCTTCGAGTGTGCAAGCTGAAAAGGTTGTGGTTGAAAAGATAATTTCTGACGCGACGGCAATCGAAACCATTGTATTCGAGTCGAAACCGGCTCACTCTCAGCGTGTCTCAACGTCTTCCTCTAACTCAACCTCTTCAGTGATCTCTAATTCCAAACATGTGATTATTGTGGATGATGTTCTTAGCAGTAACTCTGGCGAACAAGTTGCCCAGCTGTCTCAAGGTTCATCTAAACGTCCCCTTCAAAGCTCTTCTCAACAGTCTTACACTCTAACCGGTCCCTCTTCTGAGGCAGACTCTCTGTCGCAAGTGGTTACTTTAGTCAAAGTTGATAAATCGAAGCGTAGAATGTACCTACTTAAGGGTGATGAGGTCATTCAAGAGTTTCGTATTGCGTTAGGGAAACAACCGAAAGGGCATAAACGTTTTGAAGGAGATAACCGAACACCTGAAGGGGAATACCAGCTCGATTATGTGATGGAAGAATCGGATTTTCACCGCTCGGTGCATATCAGCTACCCGCAACCTTCGGATATGCAGTGGGCTGAAGAAAATGATGTCGACTCTGGAGGGAACATCAAGATCCACGGTATTAAAAATGGTGAGCGCCGTTCACCGAGCTTTATTCAAAGCTTTGATTGGACGGATGGTTGTATTGCACTAACCAATCAAGATATGGATGAGTTCATCCAACTCGTAAAAATGGGTACCCCTATCCATATCGAATGGTAGTCATGAGTACCCAATTTTCTTAGTCACTTTCGGAATCTATTCGCGCAGGCAATTAGCGCAGTCAATTCGTGAAACCAACTTCCGTAATTAACCGCTAAAGTCAGTTACAGTATGACTCGACCTGCACTGAATATCGCAATTACGATCAGCAACGCAATGGTGACTGGCTTAAATTTCGCTCCACCAAATCTCTCGAATAGTTTAGAACCCACATAACCGCCAAACATGCTGCTTGGTAACAGTGCAAAAGTAAGCCAGACCACCTCGCGGTCGACTAATCCTGCGATAGATGCCGATACAAACGCACTGGAATCTGCCAACACAAAGAACGCAATCAGGCC
Source organism: Vibrio sp. 10N.237.312.B06 (assembly GCF_041464685.1). Lineage (NCBI taxonomy): Bacteria > Pseudomonadati > Pseudomonadota > Gammaproteobacteria > Vibrionales > Vibrionaceae > Vibrio > Vibrio sp. 10N.237.312.B06. The sequence goes on along the minus strand of NZ_JBFSPI010000075.1, from coordinate 8,216 downwards.
AGCTCTGGCTATATGCGGAGCAACTGGGCTTGCCAACGCGTGTGTACCAATCGGAGGCCCTGACATTGAAGCTGCGCCGTTCATTACCCCAGCAAGGCTACCTAGAATATAGGGAGCAAATCTAGGCTCTCTTTTGTACTGGAACCCTTTGTAGATCATAAGTGCAGATGCAAAAATGAAGGCGCTGATGATCAAGATGATCGTGTCTTGGCTAACGGATTTTAGCAGAAGTAGGCCGACCGGAGTGAAGGCCAAACAAGGGACAAATACCTTTGAAACCCAGCGCCAATTCACATGATGTTTAACCTTCGGCAGCAATTGGATATTGCCTAACAGGTCGATCAGCATGAAAACGGGAACCAGTTCGATTACAGGCACGAATAATGCACTTAATGGCAGTGCCACTAAGGTGAAGCCGAAACCTGAGAAGCCACGAACAATAGCGGCAAAAATGAAGATTGCACCCAAAACTGGGAAGGTTGGACTAAAAATGAGATCCATAAATTAAGTAACCAATGAAGCTGTCTAAATAGAGCGAGCGATGAAACCAAGTGAGTAGCGGAATGTACTCCTACTCACTTGTGTTTGCTATCTAATTTTCAGGTTTTTCAGGGTTAATTTTAAAGTCTCTCGGGGGGTACTTTTTCGGTATTTACGAGGTCAATTTATAGGGTTGAATTGATTCGGAAAATCAGTAAATACAGCATCTACTTTTGAGAGAAATTTGAAGCGAGACGGATCATTGACGGTGTAGCACCATGCTTGAATGTTCGCTTCGTTGAGTGTGTCAAGATCGCTCTGCTTCAGATGCTCGTAGTTCATGTGACAACTGAACGCTTTAACCTCATCAATCAGCATAAGATCATCTTGAGTCAGTTGCTCTGTGATCACACCGACACGGTATCTAGGTAAATGACGAGCGATTTCAGCAACGACTTGATGGCTGAAGCTTGAAAGCAAAACTCTGTCGGTGTCTAGATTTGAATGGATCAACTCGGTGTGCAGCAAATCAACGACATGAGGTGCTTGATGTCGGCTATCGACTTTGACCTCTAGGTTGACGCTGAGATCATGCTGCTCAACAAGCGCGAGCAACTCTTCCAGTGTCAGTATTTTTTCTCCCGCGAACTGCTCAGACTTCCAACTGCCAAAGTCAAGCTGACGCAGTTCTGCAAGGGTATGTTCGTCGACACGACCCTTGCCATCGCTGCAGCGCTCAAGCGTGTGGTCATGACAAACCACAAGTTGATCATCCTGAGTGGGCTGAATATCAACTTCAATCCATTTCAAGCCGAGTTTAGCCGCTTGTTCAATGCTTGCTTTGGTATTTTCTGGGTGAGTACCTGCTACACCTCTATGACCTACGATGATAGACGACATAATTAATCCTTCTTAAAGACGCACCGTAAAAACGCATTAAATATCAGTGTACTCGATTAAGCGAGAGCCGTCGTTAAGCTTGTCGCATCTTCGTGTGACTCCTGTGATGTGAAGTTATTTGGGTGAATGCGTTTGCCAAGATTGTCAAAAATATGCAGGTTGGATTTATCGATTCTTAGCCCTAGGGGGACGGCTTGGCACAGTGTCGTTTCGGGTGTTACTGCAATGAAGGGCTGCTCGTTCACCAGACCATGAACCAATTGATTTGGACCCAAAGGCTCAACCACACTGATACGCAGTTCAAGAGGCAAGGTATTCATCATCAATTCTGAACCAATTTCAGAGTGCTCTGGACGAATACCAAGTGTGATAGCTGTATTTTTTACGTGGGCGTACTCGGGTAAGTACATTTGCTGATCACCAATCTCAAGGTATCCGTCATCGAGTGTTGCTGGTAAAAAATTCATTGCAGGGCTGCCAATGAAGCTCGCCACAAAAGTACTGGCTGGCTGGCTGGCTGGTGGTAGACCTCTCGTGGCGTCCCGACTTGCTCTATCTGGCCTTTGTTGAGCACCACGATTCTATCAGCCAGTGTCATGGCTTCGACTTGGTCATGAGTCACGTAAACACTGGTCACGCCAAGTTCGCGTTGCAGTTTTTTGATCTCTAATCTCATGTGAGCACGCAGTGAGGCATCTAGGTTAGACAAAGGTTCGTCAAACAGAAAAAGTTGTGGATCGCGAACGATCGCTCGTCCCATAGCAACACGTTGACGTTGACCACCCGAAAGCTTGGCTGGCTTGCGGTCTAGATATTCTTCGATTTTCAGCGTTTTGGCGACTTTCTCAATTTTCTCTTCAATAAGGTGCTGACTAACACCTCGGTTCTTTAAGCCATAAGCTAGGTTTTTGTAAACCGACATATGCGGGTAGAGCGCATAATTCTGGAAGACCATCGCGATATCACGCTGAGCTGGCTTTTCGTTATCAACACGGCGACCACTTAAATGAATCTCGCCACCAGAAATGCTTTCCAACCCCGCAATGGAACGTAGGATAGAAGACTTGCCACAACCAGAAGGGCCCACCAAAACAAGGAACTCACCCTCATCGATATCAAGCGAGACTCCTTTGACGGCTTGATGGCCGTTTTCATACGTCTTTACCAAGTTTTTGATACCCAGCATGATGGGAGCTTTGCGCGTACGATCGTGAGTGGCTTGGTTGTGCGCTAACGTTTGTTTTAGCTTTGGCATCGGGGTGTCCTCTGTATTTTTGTGGATAGCTTGGTGAGAAGGCTGGTGAGACGTCTTGTACTCATCGAGTGATTGAATGCGGTTATTGTTCATTTGAGTTGTGTCGTTATTATTTTTCACTTTCTACTAGCCCTTTTACAAACCAACGCTGAAATACAACCACCACTAATACGGGTGGCAACATGGCTAAAATCACCATGGCGAAAGCATAGTCATAGCGCGGTAAACTGGTTTCATTGATATTATTGAGTACTTGTTTGATGCCCATCACGATGGTGTTGTAGCCTTCATCGGTAGTCATCATGATCGGCCATAAGTATTGGTTCCAACCCACCACAAACATGATGATGAAAATAGCGGCGATCATGGTTTTAGAAAGAGGCAGCAAGATATCGACAAAGAATCGAAATGGGCCTGCATTATCTAGTTGAGCTGCTTCTAATAATTCATCGGGGATGGTTTTGAAGAATTGCCTGAAAAAGAAGGTCGCGGTGGCTGATGCGATCAAAGGCAGAATCAACCCTGTATAGCTATTAAGAAGACCAAGCCCAGCGACAACTTCATAGGAAGGGATAATACGAACCTCTAATGGCAGTAACAGCGTCACGAAGATCAGCCAAAACCACGCCGTGGCGTAAGGGAGTCTAAAGTAGACCAAAGCAAACGCGGCCATCATCGAAATGATGATCTTACCGATCGCAAAACCTAGCCCCATGATCATCGAGTTGGTGATCATTTTACTGGCGGTGACTTCGCCACTAAAGCCCATGCTTTTGTTCCAAGCTTCGCTATAAATGGCCGTAAAGTTATCGCCCGGTAGCCATTGCAGACCTTCGCTGACAATGGTGTTTGGGTTATGCGTCGAGCTAGCGAAGATGAGCCAGATAGGGACCAACATAAACAGCATCCCAGCAATTAAAATTAGGTGGTCAGAGACCTTATTACTTTTCATAAATAACTCCTGTCGCGTTAAAACCTAGCTGCCGTGGGCTAGTAATGAACACGCTTTTCTACAACGCGAAACTGGATAAATGTAAGAGTGAGTACCAGTAGCAACAACACAACTGACTGAGCAGAGCTGCCGCCTAAATCTGCGCCAACAAACCCGTCTCGATAGACCTTGTACACCAACGACGTTGTGCTGCCACCCGGGCCGCCATTGGTCATGGTGTCTATCACGCCAAAGGTTTCAAAGAACGAGTAGGTGAGGTTGATGACCAGAAGAAAGAAGCCTGTAGGTGCGAGTAGTGGGAAAGTGATGGTCCAGAAACGTTTTGAGTCACTGACACAATCCAACATCGCCGCTTCTTTTACGGCGTAAGAGATTGATTGGAGTCCCGCCAGAAAGTAGATGAAATTCACCGAAACCTGTTTCCACACGGACACCAAAATCAGAGCAAACGTGGCATCAACAGGATCGGTTTGAAAGCTGAAGTCCCAACCCACAACGGAAAATAACTCGGTAAATACACCAATGTGCGGGTTAAACAAGAAAGCGCCGATAACGCCTGCTATCGCGGGTGCGACCGCATAAACCCAAGTGAGTGTGACTTTGTATACGCCTTGTCCATGAATGATATTGTCAGCTTTCACCGCGAGCAGCAGAGCTAAGGCAAGCGAAAGGAAAGAGACCACAATCGCGAACATCAAGGTAAATCCAATCGAGTTCAGGTACTCGCTCGATTCGAATAGCATTTGGTAGTTCTCAAACCATACGAATATCGATGAGGTTCCCCAAGGGTCTTCCAGCATAAATGAAAGGTAAACCGCCTTTGCCGCTGGGTAGATAAAGAAAACCGCAATGATGAGTATCTGAGGTGCCAAAAATAGGTAAGGCAGCGGAGAGTGAAAGAATTGTTGACGTCGTTCCACAGGGTAATCCCTAAAAATAATTACAGTGGCCACTATGAGCGGCTGTTACCACTAGCGCGATATCAAGGTATGCATCCCGTTGAGTTATCATTGTTGGAGCAAGAAATGGCGCTAGGGAAGAGTCTCCTCACGCCTTGCCATAGCGTTTTTTAGCGACGCAGTGACAAGTAGTGAGGAGTGATGAACGGCTCTGATTCGTTAAGCCTTAAGCTTGTGAACAGTTTCGTTTCATTAATCGATCCAGTTTACTGATCGATCTAGTTATTAACCGATCTAGTTATTAACCGATCTAGTTCATCGTTCGAGCGAAGCGCTTTAGTAGTTTGCTGCTCTCATCTTCGACCTTGTCTAGGCTGCTCTCGACACTAGAGCGGCCTGCGAAGATGTTATCGAACTCACGGTGCATCACTTCACGGATCTGCGGGTAATAACCTAGGCGGTAGCCTTTAGTCCACTCGCCCGATTTAAGGCTTAGCTGCTTTACGCCCACTTCCGCGTCTGGCTGTTCTTTGTAGTAACCAGACTCTTTCGCTAGTTCATATGCAGCGGTTGTTACAGGTACATAGCCTGTTGTTTTGTGCCAGTACACTTGAGTTTCAGGCTTAGTCAGGTAGTCAAAGAATGCTGCCACACCTTTGTCTTGTTGTTGGTCATGGCCATTGAGTGCAAACAGAGCTGCACCACCAATGAAGGTTAAGCCAGCATCTGGGTTAACTGATTTCCAGTATGGAAGGTAAGTTGTGCCTAACTCAAAAGGTACGCGGTTACGTAAACCACCGAATGAACCTGAAGAACCCATCCACATCGCCACTTCTTGGCGCTCGAAAGGTGTTTGGTTCGCGTCCCAGTCGCTGCCGTAATACTTGTAGTAACCTAGATCTGACCACTCTTTCATCTTGCTAACGTGCATCATCATGTCTTTGGTGTTGAACATGATCTTAGTGGACAAGCCATCGTAGCCGTTGTTTTGGTCCGCGACCGGTAGATTGTGGCGAGACTTAAAGTTCTCGAACATGATCCACGGTGTGAGAGATTGAGAAAAGGCGATGTGTCCTTCTGCCTTCAGCTTCTTAGCAACCACTTCTAGTTCTTCATAAGTTTTAGGCGCGTCTGCACCCACTTCCGCGAGAAGATCTTTGTTGTAGTAAAGAACCGGTGTTGAACTGTTGAAAGGCATACCAACCATCTTGCCTTGGTTGTCGGCATAGAAGTTACGAACGCCGGCTAGGTAGTCGTTTGAATTAAAGTTGTAACCCGACTCAACCAGAATATCCTGTACCGGTTTCGCGACGCCTTTCGCGTTCATGATGGTTGCAGCACCGGCATCGAAGACTTGCAGAATATTGGGTGCTTCACCTGCTCGGTATGCCGCGATACCCGCTGTTAAGGTCTCTGTGTATGAACCTTTGTAGATTGGCGTGATCTCGTAATCATCTTGTGACGCATTAAAGTCGGTCGCAATTTTGTTTACTGTTTCTCCAAGCTGGCCGCCCATTGCGTGCCACCAAGTGACTTGAGTCGTTGCGAACGCTGGCATTGCCGCTGTCGCAGAAAGAACGCCTGCCAAAATTAGCTTATTCATCTTCGTTTCCTTTTGGATGAAATCGATATAGAGGTATTGAATTTGAGTATTAACGAGACGGTAGGGGTATCGTTTGAAGCTATCTTGAACAGGGTATATTTCACTTACGTGGCTAAACCGTTTCACTGATGTGAAAGATTCATTTCGATTTTATTTAAGAGAAAAGTTATTGATGGTTTTGATGTTTGATGTATTTAGCTTTTAAGACGTTTTTCTGACCAAAAAAGCCTCTCGATGGAGAGGCTAAGAATAAGGTTCGATGTGGATACAGTTTTAGTGCGCGATGTCTAATTGGTTGTCTTTCACGCCGTTAATACGGAACCAACCTGCGATACTGAATCGCTCTGTGTTGGTTGGTAACACTTCATGTGGGAACTGTTCAGACAAGAACACAAACAAACGCCCTGACTTTGGTGGAATGGTCGCAATGTGGTTGTCTTTTAGATCGTAAACCACGAGCTCCCCTGCGTCTTCCTCAGACCATTCGTCATTCATGTAGAACACAGTGGTTAGGCGGCGGTTTTCATTGCCTTTAAAGCAGTCTAAGTGCTTCTGGTAAAAGTCACCTTTTTCGTATTTAGCAAAGTGCGCTTCGTACTCGAACAGACCCAAAAAGAACGCTCTGTTTGTTTCTAAACGAATTTGCTCCATTTTGTCTAGGAACAGAGATGCGGGTTCGCCCATATCACGGCGTACCCACTGAATTTTGTCACTACGAATCGTTGCTTCTCGTGCTACATCATCGTTACGGCCGATCCTAGCCTTTTTCCAGTTCTCTGGAATGCAATCCCTCAATGCCACTACTTCTTCGTGAGTTAAGAAGTCATCCCAAACAAAGTAACCTTGGGTAGAAAGAGCATCGATAAGTTGGTTCATGTATAGCACTCAGACAATAAATTAGAGGCGGATATATAGTCCGAATAACTCAGGTCACCAAATCACATGTTTTATCGTCACGACAAATGATGCTCAGTGCTTAAAGCGCAAGGCTTGTTGAGCAAGGTTTTCGGTAATGTGAGCATTCGATAATGCTGAAAAATATCGGATGAAATTGATGATCATCTTTGGAATGTGCCCTCATTATTCTGAGTTAAATTGGACTTGAGTAACGTTGGATTTGAGTAATTGAGTGGATACCAATGGAAATCTTGATTCGAGCGATCTATCTGGTTTTAGATTGTCGTTTTTAACAAAATGATCACAATTGATGGCGAGTTTGCTATTGTATAGATCTGACCAGTTGTTTTATCACAAGGAGTGGATTTGCAACTTCATACCATCAAAGGCTATATCCAAGACATGTATCTCGTAGAGTACCCTGACAGGTTGCTCTTGCTTGATGGTGCGTGTCGAGCCGACATCCCGCATTTGAAGGCTTTCATCGAAACAGGGCTTATGCGTGATTTTGCTGATCTACATACGGTTGTGGTTACGCACATGCATCCAGACCACGCAGGGGCAGCGCACAAGCTCAGAAAGCTCACGAATTGTAATTTGGTGGCAGCAGATCGAGACAAAGACTGGTATCACGGTATTGATGGTATCTTGATGCATTTGACCGATCTGGCGTTGGCACGATGGATGGCGAATCGATTGGGCAGGCCTAAAGCAAATCTATGGTATTCAAGAAAGTTAAAGCCGGACTACAAGCTATCGGATGGAGACAGCATTCCGGGTTTTGATGACTGGTTGGTTCTGGAAACGCCAGGCCATACCGACAGAGATCTTTCCGTCTATTGCCCATCACACAGTGTCGCCTATGTGGCGGATTTAATGGTCGAGGTCAAAAAGAAGCTGATTCCGCCTTTCCCAATTTTTCATCCCAATAAGTATCGAGAGTCGGTATCCCGTATTTATAACATGCAGCTCGACACCTTGCTGGTGGCGCATGGGGGACAAGTGAATTTGAGTGAGCAAGCGTTTGAACATCTGTTGATGAGTGCGCCAAGAAGGCCCGTGACACATTGGCGAGTGACTAAAATCAAACTCAAAGGTTTGGTTAAATCTGTTTGGCGATTTGGGTTTAAAGATAAAAAAAATCGCCATAAATAATAAAGGCCAGTCTCAAAGACTTAATGCCGATCGTTTAAGAAGACTTGAACGATCTTGCAGTTAGCAGATAATCCC
>NZ_JBFSPI010000074.1:0-25946 GCF_041464685.1 Vibrio sp. 10N.237.312.B06 | reverse complement strand
ACCGATGTATTGTTGAACGCGAAATGTACAGCAAAGATCAACACGCCCTAATAATTCGATATAAATCGCTCTATTGTTTGAGATTTTTGTCTACAGTTTTATAGAGCTTGTCGCTTCGGGTAATTGCCACAAGTAACGACACCTTTTGATGGTAAAGACACTCATAGCGTGTTAGACAATGTCGACTTCGCTTTGGCGACAGGGGCAAGCGTGGCTTTAACAGGGGCGAGTGGCAGTGGAAAGAGTACTTTACTCAACCTAATCGCGGGCTTTGAGCCTCTATCCGGTGGAGATTTGTTACTCGATGGCGAGAACACATTGGATTGGAAAGATGCACAATGGAGCAGATTCCGCCATCAAAAATTGGGAGTTATCTTTCAGCAGTTCAACTTATTAACGCCACTCAACGTAAAACAAAACATCGCGTTTCCTCTCCATTTAAATCAACAGAAATGGAGCGACTGGTGCGACTATTTAGTTGATGCATTGGGCATCAGCGAGCTACTCGAAAGACACGTATCTGCACTCTCTGGCGGTCAGCAACAACGGGTGGCAATAGCGCGTGCGCTAGCCCATAAACCCAAATTATTGCTTGCCGACGAACCCACTGGCAACCTCGACCAAAAAGCAGGGTTAGAGGTTATGAAGCTGCTGAGTGAAATCACTACACAAGGCAACACTGCCGTGCTTTTGGTTACGCACAGCCCAGAATGCGCCAGCTTTATGCAGACAAAATTGGTGTTAGACGATGGTTGTTTAAGGAACGCAGATCTAACCCCAAAAGCAGCAATGTTGTGAGTCATTCAATGAAGCAAACTGGCTTCGCTCAGAACCAGCTCACACATACCAAACTGACTCTGAATCTATTCGCGGCACACTATCGTCAATCACCATTGCAAGCCGCAGCGATTCTGATCGGCATTGTGCTAGCGGTCACCTTGTTTGTGGCCGTGCAAGCCATTAACCTCAATGCCAAGCGCAGTTATGCAGAATCTACCGAACAACTTAGCGCCCAAGCGAAGAACCTTATCATTCCACCAGCAGGGCAAAACTATTTGCCGGAATCGCTCTACTTCGGCTTAAGACAAAGTGGATTAAGCGCGGCGCTGCCTGTAATTGAAGGGCGAGTAAGAGACGAACAAGGCCGACGCTGGTCAGTTCAAGGCAGTGAGCTAATCGCCGCCCTCACTTCAAGAGCTCGCCACGCTCGCATCGACGAAAAAAGCAATACTCAAGCCAAAGAGCCAAACATTTCCCTGTTCGACAATGCCTTACCTTTGCCGCAACTCTTAGCGGGTGAACCCATTGTGATGATGAGCCAATCTCAGCACCAGAGTTTGGACGAAGTGGACACGCTCACTTTGGATGAAGTACTCACCAAGGTTGTGGTACTGCCAGATGAATGGCAACTGGGTAGCCGAATGTTGATGGACATTGGATTCGCTCAGCAACTGCTTAACAAGCAAGGGCAACTGAGCTATATCGCTATTTTTGACACCAAGAGCGACACTAACAGCAATACTCAGGATAAGTGGCGAAGCCTTATCGGCAAACAGGGACAATGGATTTCCAACAACCAAAGCACGGATCTCGGTTCAATTACCGATAGCTTTCACCTTAACCTCACCGCCATGAGTTTGTTGGCGTTTTTGGTTGGCCTGTTCATCGCTTACAATGGCGTGAAGTACAGTTTGCTGAAACGTAATCGGCTGTTGGTGCAAATTCAACAAGCTGGGATTGCGCCAAGCATCGTATTTTCAGCTCTGCTAGTCGAGCTGGTTCTTTTAGTCACACTGGGCGCGTCGCTTGGTTTCATTCTCGGCATTCAACTCAGCCATTGGCTACACCCAACCGTCGCGATAACGCTTGAACAACTTTATGGTGCAACACTGCTTCCCGGCACATGGCAGTGGCAATGGTTAGTGCAGGCACTGCTACTCACGCTGGCCGCAACGCTTGTCGCGTGTTGGCAGCACTTTAAACAGCGCGTGCGACAACCCCTCTCTTCCCATGGCGGTTTCTATCAAGCGCCGGAAGCGTCTAACGAAAATCAGCTGTTTGTTATAGGGTCAGCATTAACCATTGTCGCGTTAGCAGGGTTATGGCTGAGCGAACATCATCGCTTCACCATGGCATGGCTCGGTGTGTTAGTGGTGTCGATTCCTTTGTATTTGCCCAAAACACTCAGCGTGCTAGCGAACTGGAGCGAAAAACGTACCCAATCGGAGTTAATACAATATCTGTTCGCTGAGCTGCGTGAACTTATCTCCCCTCTCTCACTTGCCATGATGGCGTTGCTTCTCGCCGTCACCGCTAACATGGGAATGAATACCTTAGTCGGCAGCTTTGAATCCACCTTGAAACAATGGCTAGAACAGCGATTACACGCAGACATTTACGTTAGCCCTGCCCAAGGTGAAATCGCGAATGTGGAACGTGCGTTAGAGCAGTTTGAAAATGTTGAAACCGTTTATAAGCAATATTATGTCGACGATAACTTGCAGGGCTTACCGACTTTGCTCGGCACCAAAGACAAAGACACACTTGAGCAAACCATGGTGTTCCAATCCCACCTTGATGATTTCTGGACGCGCTTTTACCAAGGTGAATTAGTGGCAATCAGCGAGCCTACGGCAGTGAAGCTCGGCTTGTCCCTTGGAAGCCGACTCAAGCTCGACGCGATCCAAGACAAAACACTCATCGTCGGGGCGATTTTCCATGATTACGGCTCACCGAATGGCGAAGTGTTGCTTGCACCTAATTTATGGCTCGAAAGCGGATTTACTGACTTACCCACCAGCTTGGGAATCAAAGTCTCTGGCGACCCACAAGTGGTGTACGAACAGCTACGCCAACAACTCAATCTGCACCCAAGTCAGCTTTACGATCAAGCACAGATCAAATCGATCGCTTTAGATATCTTCTCACAAACCTTTGCTATCACTCGGGCGCTTAATGGCGTCACTTTAATGGTGGCGGTGACAGGGTTGTTCTGCGCCTGTTTCATGTTGCTCGATGCACGCAAAGCCGCTATTGCAAGGTTGTACGCGCTCGGTGTTAGTCAGCGAAAATTGATGGCGATGGTGGTCGGGCAAATCGTAGTTCTGGTCGCCTTCACTCTGGTTATCGCTTTCCACTCGGCGCTATGGTCGGTTATGTATTGACGGACATCGTCACCCTGCGCGCCTTTGGTTGGAGCTTAAATTACGTATGGAATTGGAGTGATGCACTCAGCATCGCAGCCATCACCATTTTAGTGGCGGTGATTGCGACCTTGATTCCACTGCGGCGTTTGGTCAGTAAACCCGTGATATCCAGTTTGCAAAGCGAGGTGTTGTGATGAATCGAGCAATAAGCGTTTTCGTTCTCACACTTGGCATCTTACTCCTTTTAGGGTGTGAGGAGTCCACTCAACCATCAGCTCAAAATATGGGTTCGATACTCGGTACTGAAACACAAACCGAGAATGAAACGGCAATCGATCAAGCGCAATTTTCTCCGGTAGTAAAAGGTGTCGATATTACCTTCCCTGCCGACCATCAAGCACACCCTGATTTTCGTCATGAATGGTGGTATTTAACCGCAAACTTGATTGATGAAGAAGGCAATACGTTAGGCGTGCAATGGACACAGTTTCGCTTCGCCTCTGCCCCACAAGAAAACGACAATCAAGCCAAGCAGCCTAAGCAAACCACGTGGCAAAGTCAGCAAATTTACATGGCACACAGCGCCGTCACCACCAAAGACAAACACTACGCCGATGAAAAGTGGTCTCGCGATCAAGCTGAAATTGCGGGTGTTAGCGATTCGCCGTTTCGTGTTTATCTCGATGATTGGCAATGGACGTCGACGAACGATGACCTGTTCCCAGCTACATTGGTCGCCAACTCGGATCAATTTGGATATTCGCTTAAGTTAACCAACAACGCGCCATATCAAAAGCAAGGCGAACAAGGCTACAGCACTAAAAGTAGCGATGGCAAAGTGGCTTCCTATTACTACAGCCAACCATTCATTGATGTATCGGGTGAGGTAACCATTGATGGAGTCACTCATCAGGTTTCCGGTACAGGTTGGATAGACCGAGAATGGAGCTCTCAGTTTTTACTCGACTCGCAACAAGGTTGGGATTGGTTTGCGCTAAGGCTGAGTGATGAAACCAGCTTGGTGGTATTTCAACTTCGAAACTCAACAACAGGCAAAGCCAGTTATTCCCATGCAAGGCTGATGAAACAAAATGCCTCTGGCATCGCGATTAAGCAGCAAGACATCCGCTTAACCGCTATCAAGCAAACAGAAATCGGCGGACGCGATTATCCAACAGAATGGCAAGTTTCGATTCCAACTCAACAAATCGAACTGACCGTCTCGGCACTCAATCCAGAAGCAAAAATGCCACTGTCTGTACCCTATTGGGAAGGGCCAATCATAATTAAAGGTTCTCATTCTGGGTCTGGCTATATGGAGTTGACTGGGTACTAAGCCAAAGGCATGATACAAATCAATTTCATATGTAATCGGTTTATTTAAGAAATAATAAATGGTACAAAAAATAGCCGAACGCATTTATTCTCCTGCATTCGGCTATGACTTATTTAATCAGATGAGAGCTTAAACCCGGTAGCAAGCCTATTTAGTCAAATCGGCTTTGATCTGATCAACTTGATTCGCCAAAGAAGTATCTTGGAAATATTCACTGTGTGTCTTTCCTAAGTACAACTTCTTATTTGCTACTCGTTGATCCAACTTGTCTTTAACAATAGTGCCTTGTGCCAACTTATTGTTTAACTCAAGCGCAATTGCGGAGCTGTCTGAGACTATACTTCCTTTCGTATCGTAGTAACGAACTTGGCTGATATTCGCATCAAATGGGTCACAGTAAGCCGCTCCTAAGTCACCATTTTCAATAATGCTGCTGTATTGTGCTTCGCTGATAGGCGTCTCTTTGTTTAGTACGAACTGGCTCCCTCGTACACACCAATTAATTCTTGTTCCAACACCTGGGAAGTATGCCGAAATCAAGTTAACTGCATAGTATGTATCTGGGGCTGACTGGTTTAATTTTGCATATCTATCAATCACCTTACCGCCAACAACTTGGAACTCAACTTTGCCATTGTCATAAGACTCAAAGAAATAGCTATTTCTAAACATCTTGCTGAAATTGACGTTATCAACAAAGCGCCCACTGTCGGATGTGAAGCTTTTCAGTTGCTGCTTGTGTTGAATACTACCTGTTGTAATGTTCGTCACTAAACCAACCACTGTGTTTTTCGCAGCGTCACTTTGCCAAGCCGTATAGTTACTTATATTTTGTTGAGGTGTGTTTGTCTTAGCATCGGCATCTACACTGTACTTGTAACTAAGCTCGGTAATGTCCTGGCCTACTTTATTGACCTTGGCATATGACTTGTAACGACGCGCTTCGCAATCTTGAAAATTTGCATCATAGTAGAAATAACGGATCCAATCTTTAGCTTCGATAGCTTCGGTGGTGTGAGCAGAGTAATCGACAATTCCGTTTGCGCCATAAACACCATAGAAACCTTTGAGATCTTTTTGCTGCTTAGATGATAGCTCTTCATTAAATTCATCGTCCCAACCAATACTGTAAATATTAAACAGGTTTAGAGACTTGATACACTCTTTGATATCAGTACTACCTATAGCATTAGCTGTATACATGACGGGACTACTATAAGAGTTTTTTGCAACGTCATCTTTTGGATCTGCAACACTTCCTGATGCCGGGGTTATGGACATTTGAGGAACTACGGTTTTAGTCTTTTTAGGTGGTGGCGCAGCGCTATCGCTACCACCACCGCATGCAGAAAGTGTTACAGCTAATACTGATATCGTTGGGATAATAAATTTCAAATTTTTCCTCGGCATTTTGAGCAAGTGATTATATAAATGATCACTCAAATACGATCAAAAAACTAAATGCTTATATAACCAAATTCAAACCATTGACGAAACAGACGTGTACGTCCGCTATCAACACCGAATTTAATCTTTTAATAACAAAAACTTAAATATAAAAAGGGAAACATCAATTATTAATACATCGGATGAAAGAAACCAATCACAACAAACGGTTCTTATACTGTTCTGGCGTCTGGTTCGCGTAACGTTTGAACATTGTGATAAATGGGCTGGCTTGGTTATAGCCCAATGTAAGAGCCACCTCTTTGACCGATTGGCCGTTTCTTAACAAGTCCATCGAGTACAGATAGCGGACACGTAATCGCCACTCTGTAAAGCTCATTCCAAGCTCCGTCTGGCAGTGGCGAGAAAGGGTTCTTTCCGTGGTGTGGACACGTTCAGCCCAATCTTTCAGTGTCACTTCATCGGTTGGGTTTTCTTCAACAGAAGCCAATATAGGCGCGAGGTACTTATTGTCGGTCGAAGGCAAGAAGTGGTGTTCAACCTCACGCTGCGCAAGTTGGTCAAGCAGTACCTGAACGAGCCTTTGGTCTTGCTCTGTTTCCGCAACATTTATCCCACGATCGCGAAAATCATCGATGATAGAAGACACAATCGGCGTGATCTTTATAAGGCTGGTTTTATCTGGCAGGTGTTGCGTGAGTTCTGGGGCGATATTTAGCGAGCAGTAGTCCAAAGGCTTACGGTTATAACTGCAGTGCATCACCCCGGCCGGTACCCAAATCGCTAGATGTGGTGGCGCTAGAAATCGAGTGCTTTCCGCTTCCATCTCTAATATACCGCCACTGATCAATTGAACCTGTCCCCATGAGTGGCTATGAACTCGGGTTTCAGTGTTCGAAAGAAACGCTTCAAAATTCATAAATACGTTGGATGGTGCCTTGTCAATTGATAAGGATGGATGAAGGTTTCTGGAGTGTTTTTTCAAACTTGTCTTCCTATCGCGCCTGATGTCTTTATAAAGATACTTGTAAGTATAACGACCTGTCAAACTAGCCGCATCAACTCATTCGCCACGGAATTCACATGCATTATCTCTTACCATTTTTTACAGTCTGTATCTGGGGCGCCAATGCAATCGTCAACAAGCTTGCTGCAAGCACCATAGAACCTAGCGCGATGAGTTTTTACCGTTGGTTTTTTGCGATGTTAATTCTCACGCCTTTCTGTATTCGCCCAGTAATGAAACAGTGGGCGGTCATTAAACCAAACCTATCAAAATTAGCGTTCCTCGGCTTTTTGGGCATGGTGTTGAACCAATCTCTAGGTTATTACGCGGGCTTAACCACAACCGCTTCTAACATGGCACTGATCACTTCTTTGGTTCCATTGATCAGTGTGTTTTTAAGCGTCCCTCTGTTGCACAAGTCGATTTCTAGTTTGAGTATTGTGGGCGGTGTGTTGTCACTGTCAGGCTTAGCTCTGATGTTAGGTAAAGGCGACCCGTTATTCTTCATGCATCAAGAATTGACTCAAGGCGATGGCTATATGTTAATTGCGGCCTTTGTTTATGCGTCTTACTGTGTGTTATTGAAACGCTGGAAAATGCCAATCAGTAGCTGGGTGGTGATTTACATTCAGGGTCTGTTTGCTGTCGCGATGCTTACGCCACTTTGGCTTACCAGCGAACAGCTTTTACCACCGCAACAAGCGCTCCCGTTGATAGCTTACGCCGCGGTGGCCGCTTCAATTTTAGCGCCTTGGATGTGGGTGAAAGCGATTGATACCATTGGCGCGGATTCAAGCGCGATGTTTATGAATCTGATGCCAGTTATCGCGATTGTATTAGCTTCCACCTGGCTGGGTGAAAAGATTAACCAGTTCCACATCATTGGTGGTGCAATGGTGATTTCCGGTGTCATCCTTGCTCAAATCAAAAGAAAACCAAGGCTTGAGGCTCCCTTACCTCAGCAAAACTAACCCCGCTTAACCAGCGACAATGCCCCATTCCATTTTCCACTCAGTACCTGCCTCGTTAGCAGGTACTTTTGCTTATTTTCGATTTCTCGATTCATGCTCTCTAATTTTATTTTTCGTTCATGAAGCTTTTAAGTACACTTAATAATGGTGTTTGCTATTGCAATATCTCGCCAACTCCCATTTAATGCACTAAGTACGGTTTAAGTGTTCAAAGCGTTAGAATAACTCTCCAGAAAGCAGGTAACTGTTGATCTAATCGCTCTCCTATGGTCACACGGCTCATGTAACCCAGGTCACTATGAGCCATTTAGAAAATTTACAGCAACGAAATAACCGTCTAGTTACTTTGGTTTATACAAAAGTTAACACTTTTAAATCGATATAAATTTAGCTTTAAAACCTTAACTTACCGATAAATACAGATTATTATTGCAAAATGTATTAAAAGAGTTTTCTAGCAATAATACGAAAGGAAATATCTACGCGAAGGTTCTATACTTTTCGAACAGAAAGTGAGCTGATAAGAAAACAATCAAAACTATCGTTTTGGGATTAATTAAGATACCATCACTTAAACTAAACCGGATAAGCAACGGTTAGTTGGCTAACTCAAAAAGGTACCGATATGAGTACCACACGGCTTAGAAACACCTAGCATTCCGCTAGGTGTTTTTTTTGCAATCCACCCTTCCGCCAGCTTGCTCGATAGAGTACTCCTCTGTTGGAGCGTCACGTCCACCTCCTTTAAACATCAATAGTCATCAACTCGCCATCTGTTTGAAAAAATAGTCTTGTTCGTGAGATTATCCGCTTTAATTTATGTCATCTTAAGTATATTGTTATTAGCAAGTAACGAGCATGTTATTCAGAACAATAATAATGAAGGAAGATAGATGAGCAGTCACAATAGCCGACAAGATGGTAAACGAGACGTTACTCTGCGTTTTTTAGCTGAACCCGGGGATGTGAACTTTGGTGGTAAAGTTCATGGTGGTGCCGTAATGAAATGGGTCGATTTAGCGGCTTACGCTTGTTCTGCTGGATGGAGTGGTAAGTACTGTATTACCGCTTACGCTGGTGGTATTCGATTCGTTGCTCCAATCCATGTGGGTAACCTTGTTGAAGTAAGTGCGAAGGTCATTTATACAGGTTCATCTTCTATGCACATCGCTATCGATGTTCAAGCCAGCGACCCAAAAGAACTCAACAACCGTCTAACGACTCACTGTATCGTTATTATGGTCGCTGTTGATGAAAATGGTAACCCGACTAAAGTGCCAGAATGGGTACCAGAAACATCAGAAGACATTGAATTAAGAGATTCGGCTATTCGTCTTATGAACATGCGAAAACAGATCGGTGAAGAGATGGAAGCACACGTGAAGTATCTTAAATAGACGCCACTAGCAGATCTACCCTACAAAACCTTATTACGATGCCAGGCAGTACTTGCTTGGCATTTTCAATTCCCTCTCTATACCCAAGTAAATCCGTTACACACCTAATGCTGACTATAAAGCGTGATACCCAGTCAAAAGTTAAAATGATCCGATACTTGTTCACGGATTTATTTTGACTGTAATAAAGTCGTCATTTTGCTCTGTTTAAATACCGTCAATCATAATGGATGTATTTAAATTTCTTGGAGCCACTTTTGAGCACAACATTTCCCACCCTTTGCGAATCTACACTGACGAACTTGAAGGCAGTTGAGTATCAATGGGTTAGAAGTTTGTACGTCGAAGGCTACGACACTAATGAAATTAACCACTATATCCAAGCTTGTTTTGGCGGTGATCAGACGTTTGCGGATCTGTTTCGTCGCGTAGCTCTTTATCAAGACAGCATCTATGTTTTACTTCAGCATTTAGGTTGCGCACCTTCTAGCAAAGAGTTCTAGTCTCACATCACCTCTTCCTTTTCTTCTTCCCTTTTGGAAATATTTACCACCAAATCAATAACTACCGAGAATACCCACCACAAAACATTAACACGAGCCTACCTTTATAGGCACTTTCTGTGTAATAGACCGATCCGTTGCATGCAAATTATTGAAGTATCACGCATGGAAATATTACACATATATCAATAGAGCTGCGGCCCCCTATACTGAGTGTCTGATTTGTGAGACTCGTTGATGTCTTCAATTAGAGAGATGAAACCGGAAAAATCCAGGAAAGAGGTACTTCAGTATTTAATGACTGAAAGAAACCAAAAAGACTGAGATAGAGATAGAGATAGAGATAAAGATAAAAGTAGCGGGCATAAAAAAACCCAAGTAAGTACCTGGGTTAGAGTTACAAAAACCACTAATCATTAATAGCGTAAGGAACCTGATTAGTAGCCAGCTATGCGTAACCTGAGGGTTATTTTTATTACTGATCGGCGGCCAAACCAAATGATGTAATAAAAATGCCAATATAGAGCGACCTAACGGTCGCTCTTTTGTCTTTCTTATAAGGACAGCTTATCCTTTTACACCACCCGACGTCAAACCGCCAACTAACCAACGCTGAGCCAGTAAGAACACGATAGTAATCGGAAGTGCGGAAAGTACCGCTGCTGCCGCAAAGTCGCCCCATAAGTAGTTCTGAGGATATAGGTACTGCTGCATACCTACCGCTAGCGTGTAAGAGTTCACGTCCGATAATAGGATGGAAGCAACTGGTACCTCACCAACAACACCAATGAAAGATAAAATGAATACAACCGCTAGGATGGGTACTGACAGTGGTAATAGAACCAATCTGAACGCTTGCCAAGGTGTTGCGCCATCTAATGCTGCAGCTTCTTCCAAAGAGTTATCAATCGTCTCAAAGTAGCCCTTAATCGTCCAAACGTGTAATGCAATACCGCCCAAGTACGAGAAGATCAGACCGCCATGCGTATTCAAGCCTAAGAATGGGATGTATTGCCCTAATTTGTCGAACAGTGCGTAGATAGCCACTAGAGCCAATACCGCAGGGAACATTTGAAAAATCATCATCGCTTTCAGGATAGTTTCTTTACCTTTAAAGCGCATACGAGCAAATGCGTAAGCCGATGTTGTCGACAGTGTCACAATAAGAATTGACGTAATACCCGCTACTTTTATCGAGTTCCACAGCCAAGTCAGTACTGGGAATGGAGGCGGAGTAACTGAGCCATCAGCATTCGTCACTGACATACCCAGAGCCAATTTCCAGTGTTCCAAAGATGGGTTATCTGGAATCAAGCTACCGGTTGCAAAGTTACCTTCGCGGAATGAGATAGCAATAATCATCAGTAGTGGGAAAATAATTAGCGCTAAGAAGCACCACAGCGCAATATGCGTTGCCCATACTCGGTATTTAAGGCTCTTACCTTGTACCATAGCCATTGTCGTGCTCCTTAATCTTGAGTCAATTTAGTGAAACGAAGGTTTAGTAACGCTAGGGCACCAACCAATAGGAAGATAAGCGTTGCGATTGCACTTGCTAGACCAAAGTCTTGACCGCCGCCGCCTTCGAATGCAATTCGGTACGTGTAGCTTACAAGCAAGTCTGTGTAACCCGCTGGCTCAGAAGTACCAATCATGTTCGGGCCACCGTTCGTCAATAGTTGAATCATTACAAAGTTATTGAAGTTAAAGGCAAACGCTGCAATCAATAGTGGTGTTAACGGTTTTATCATCAATGGAAAAGTGATTCGCTTGAAGTTATCAAGGAAGTTAGCACCATCGATTGCTGACGCTTCGTACAAATCTTCAGGAATCGCTTTTAGTAGACCCATACATAGAATCATCATGTAAGGGAAGCCTAGCCAAGTGTTCACAATCAACACCATGGTTTTCGCTAAGATCGGGTCGGAGAACCAGTTTGGGCTTAAACCAAAGATACTCTCAAGCACCATGTTAATCTCACCAAAGCTCTGGTTGAATAGGCCCTTAAAGATAAGAATCGAGATAAATGCTGGTACGGCGTAAGGCAAAATTAGTAAGACACGATACACAGCACGGCCTTTCAGCTCTTCCCACTGCACAACGTTTGCCAGAACCAAACCAATTGCAAGTGTGAAGGCTACCGTACAAATGGAGAACACAACCGTCCAAATAAAGATGCTGATAAACGGTTCTTTGATGCCGTCATCTTTCCAAACACGTTCAAAGTTGGCTGTACCAATGTCTACAACAAATCCTGGAGAAATGGTGTTACCGATAAACTCACCTTTCTCGTCAACCGGTTGGTAGAAACCCACTTCCATGTTTGGTTTCAATATTTCGCCAGATTCATTGTTGTATAACGTTTCCCCGTCATCTTGAAGAGTGTAAAGCGGTGCAACGGCAGCAAATTTACGTAAGCCGCTCATGCGGATGTCATCACCATTTGGCAGATGGAAATCGACACCACTGATCACAGAGCGATTTTGGATGATCGCTTTGATCTTCTCTTTTTCACCTTGTACAGAGTCAATTGCAGATAGGTCCATCTCTGTTGATGTCATGCCTTCCAGAGAAAATACATCAGTTGCTAACAGCTGGTCGCCATCTTTCACAACGATCTGGTGACCGTTATCTGTTTTGTACAAAGTGAATGGGTAGCTTTCACCGCTTTGGAATGAACGGTCTAAAAGAACGGTTTGAGTACGCTCTAGAGAGAGCTGGTTTTTTGCGCTGTAGTTAGTAAACGCAAGCCCTACGGTATATGCCAGTGGGAAAAGAATGAATAAGATCATTCCGGCAATACCGGGGTAAATATAACGGTGGGCGTAAGTTTTCTTACTACCAAAAATGTAAAGAGCCAAAGCCGTTAAAATCACAGTAAGCAGCGCAAATGCGAGCTCACCGCGAGAATACATTAAAATTGTAGCGTAGCCATTAATTAAGCCAACACTACCAAGCAACCCCCATTTGATGAAGACGCTTTTACTGCCTGGAAGGCTTGATGGTGCCGGGATCGCATCTGAACCTTGAACTGACTGCATAGAGGAACCTGCTAACGAGATATAAAAATAGAAAAGTAAGGAGAGGTTGCCCCCTCCTTAAAAGGTAGTGCTTGGTTGTTACTTAGTCATTCGAGCTTCAGCACCTTTTAGTGCTTGCTCTACTGATTGACGGCTATCAACTACGTTGCCAATAGCTTCTTCCATGCTGTACCAGAATGTTGTGAACTGAGGGATGTTAGGCATGATTTCGCCGTTCATCGCGTTATCCATTGTTGCTGCAATACGAGTGTCGCTGTCTAGTTGACGTTGGAAAGAGTTAAGAGCAACAGCGCCTAGTGGCTTGTCGTCGTTCAAGCTCTTCATACCTTCATCAGTTAGTAGGTAGTTTTCCATAAACTCAACGGCTAGATCACGGTTTGGAGAAGCGGTGCTGATACCACCAGCCCATACACCAACGAATGGCTTAGACGCTTTACCGTTGAACTTAGGCAATGTTGCTACGCCGTAATCTACGCCAGCTTTCTCGATGTTTGCCCAGCCCCAAGGACCGTTAATTGTCATTGCAACGTTACCTGCTACGAATTCAGACTCAGCAACTGAGTAATCCATATCCGCAGAAATAACTTTGTCTTTTACCATCTTCTCAATGAAACCTAGAGACTTCTGAACACCGTCAGTCGCTACGCCTGCATCTTTAATGTCGTAACCTTCCGCTGTTTGCTTGAACGCGTAACCGCCGTCAGCTGCAAGTAGAGGCCATGTGAAGTAAGCGCCACCACGTAGAGGCCACATGATTGCTTTCTTGCCATCTTTTTGAAGCTTAGCGTTTAGTGCAGGGATCTCTTCCCAAGACTTAGGTGGGTTAGGGACAAGTGCTTTGTTGTAGATAAGAGAAACTGACTCAACTGCAACTGGGTAAGCGATTGTTTTACCGTCGTAAGAAACAGCATCCCATGCGAAGTCTACGATACCTTCTTTAGTTTCCTTAGAAGGTTTGATATCAACAAGAAGACCTGCTTCTGCAAAACCACCAAAACGGTCGTGTGCGTAGAAAATCATGTCTGGGCCATCGCCAGCTGCTGCAACCTGAGAGAATTTCTCTTCTAGTTTGTCAGGGAAAGCGACGGTTACTTTAACACCAGTATCTTCTTCAAAGCGTTTACCTACTTCAGCCATTCCTTCATAAGCTTTGTCGCCACCAACCCAAATAGTTAGTTGACCTTCTTCGATAGCAGCGTTTGCACCAAAAGAACCCAGAGCAACGATTGTGCCTAGAGCTACAGCGCTTAGAGCGTTTTTCATGTCAATATCCTTTTTATATTTATACGTAGGGCGCATTCAATTAAGACGAGCCAGTTTTCGGAGGCTATGATCTGAGAAAATCAATGACAGCTCATCATCCTAGCCACTACGCCCTAGCTATTATGGCCTAATTTCGTGATCGTCATCCGGTAAGATTGGCGAGCGAAGTCACAAAGTAGATACTCATCGTGATCCACATCACCGTTATGCGGTGGATTTATTTGAACTGGATCGCCAGTTATAGATAACCCCCTTTATCTACTCCTCCCCTCCTACTCCCCCTAGTTAATTTTCTATTGGGAGGATGTACCATTACGCGAATTCACCGAAACTGCATTCATCCAAGAGTGGATAGTAAGAACCCTTTACCAGCGAATGTTATGCGTTGACGCATTGTTCATTTAGTTGGCTTCACTGCCCGCTGTTGTCTTTATTAAACATCGAGCTAAATCTGTGATTGAATCACGGGGGAGATTTAGCTGGATGTGGGGGAAATAGGCACCAGTTTGGCTATGACGGGTGGGCTTGGTTAAAGAATTCAAGTCCCACCCACTTTTTTCTTACTCACTCAATACTTACCAATTCCTACAGTTACTGCTGACCCAAAAATTCCTTATAATGATAAGCAGTAAAACTTAAAATTTGATCGATCGAGGACAAGCTAGATGGCGAGTGTCACGTTAAAAAACGTTTATAAATCATATGGTGATGTACAGATTTCTAAGGACGTAACCTTAGACATCAACGAAGGTGAATTCGTAGTATTCGTTGGACCATCAGGTTGTGGTAAATCGACGCTATTACGCTGTATCGCAGGTCTAGAAGATATTACGTCTGGTGATTTGTACATTGGTGATCAACGCATGAACGATGTTGAGCCATCAAAACGTGGTGTAGGTATGGTATTCCAATCTTACGCGCTCTACCCTCACCTAAATCTCTACGACAACATGTCTTTTGGTCTTAAACTGGCAAACGCCGATAAAGCTGAAATTGACAAGCGTGTTGAACATGCTGCAGAAATCCTTCAGCTTGGTCACCTTCTTGAACGTCAACCTAAAGCATTGTCTGGTGGTCAACGTCAACGTGTTGCGATTGGTCGTACTCTGGTTTCTCAACCAAACGTATTCCTACTTGATGAGCCTCTGTCTAACCTGGATGCAGCACTGCGTGTTCAAATGCGTTCACAAATCACCAAGCTACAGCGTCAACTGGGCTGTACCATGATTTATGTAACACACGACCAAGTTGAAGCGATGACAATGGCGGATAAAATCGTTGTGCTTGATGGCGGTTTTGTTTCTCAAGTGGGTAAACCTCTTGATCTTTACCACTATCCTCAAAACCGTTTCGTTGCTGGCTTTATTGGCTCACCAAAAATGAACTTTATGTCGGTTCACATCGAACAAGCTGAAGCAGAACGCGTATTGGTACAACTTTCAAACGGTATGACTTTCTGGATCCCAGTTGATGGCACGACTGTCAACGCTGGTGACCGTATGTCTCTAGGAGTTCGTCCTGAGCACTTGTTGTCTGCTGAAACAGGTGATGCGACGATTGAAGCTGATGTGTTGATGGTCGAGAAGCTCGGTAACGAAACACAAGTTTACCTAAACCTCGACAGTGCCGATGCTGACGTTATCTATCGCCAGCCAGACACGTTGACGATTGAGTCTGGTGACAAGCTAGCGATTGGTATTCCTGCACACCGTTGTCACTTGTTCCATAGCGATGGTCGAGCATGTCGTCGCTTGTACAAAGAGTACGGCACCGACTAATCGGTTCGTCTTTTTAGGATATAACTTGCCCATATCGAATCCCTCTTACCTTATAAGGGGGATTTTCCGTTTAAGACAACCAGTTTTACTTTCACTAAATAGATCGCGCTTTGTCTGTTGTCTGTTGTCTGTTGTCTGTTGTCTGTTGTCTGTTGTCTGTTGTCTGTTCAGTATAAAAACAAAAAAGGCCTAGCGAATGCTAGACCTTTATCTGTTTGAGCTAAAAGCCATCCTATCTAAACGATAAAGATATAGGCTTGCTCAACTTTAATACCAATCGTAGTAAATAACTTAGTGAATTGGCGTCTCACTTGTTTTATTGAACTGGCCAAAATGCTGTTCTAACACTTCAGGTGTCAGTTTGCCTTCCGCTTCTAGTCGCTTAAATTCAGCAACGATCGCTTTTTGCTCTTCAAGTGATGGAAGTTTCACTTCAGGCTCATCGCCCATCTCTTGAGTCATCTGCTCTAGTTCTTTTTCAAAATCGCTCATGATACTTACCTAAATATTAAACCTAGCGAGATTTTACTCATTTACGCTCTATGATGCTAGGGCGATTAGGTGCAAAGCCCGAAACCAGATCAAGTGAACATCAGCTTAAATGCAGAACTGCGGTCTGAATGGCGACGTTCAACGTAAAAAGCGATACCAAACGTAACAATTAGCATCAGACGTAAAAAAGCCGGGTTCACGTGAAATGAATCCGGCTCCAATGTAAGTGTTGCAAGTTTATCCGCTATTAAAGCTTAAACGAGCCAACCATCTTATCTAGACGAGAAGAAAGCTGTTGAAGTTCTTGGCTCGCTTCAGCAAGCTGCTCTGCGGTTCCAGTCGTCACTTCGTTAATCGCGTTGATTTCTTCAATATTCTGGTTGATGGTATGAACTACGGTTGATTGCTCTTCCGTTGCCGTTGCCACTTGAGTGTTACGATCAGTGATATCAACGATACGGTCTGAAATACCACCCAGTACGTCCACCGCTTCATCCGACGCCGATACGCCTTCAAGTGTAATCACTTTGCCTGCACTCATCGCCGTTACGGCATCTTTAGCATCACTTTGCAGTTGGTTGATCATCTTCTGAATCTCTTCAGTAGAATCTGCGGTACGGCTTGCTAGGTTACGAACCTCATCGGCTACAACGGCAAAGCCGCGACCTTGTTCACCCGCACGCGCAGCTTCAATAGCAGCGTTCAGAGCTAGTAGGTTGGTTTGTTCAGAGATGTCACGAATTACACCCAAAATAGAGCCAATGTCTTGAGTCGTTGAAGCTAACTGCTCTACCACTTGACCTGTACTTTCGATGTCTTGCGCTAAACGGCTGATCGCGTCTTTTGCTTTGTTTACCACAGATCGGCCTACTTCAGTATTGCCTGAAGCCTGTGTTGCCGTTTCCGCAGCCGTTGCCGTTGCCGCATTCGATGCAATCTCGCTGATTGTCATGCCCATCTGGTTAATGGCTGCAACTACCTGAAGAGTTTGATCTCGTTGTTCTTGGCTATTGTCGTGGGTGATGTGTGCTTTATTAGAAACACTCTCAGCGGCGACTTGAAGTGCTTGGCTTGTAGAAAACACCTCTTTCATCGACTCGTGAATCTTTTCGATGAATCCATTAAAGCCCTTTGAAAGCTGTGCAATTTCATCGTTGCCTTTCACTTCGATACGCTGAGCAAGGTCACCGTCACCTTCGCCAAGGTCACCGAATCGCTTAGCCAAAAGTTTAATCGGTTGAGTAATACTGTTTGCTAGCACTACGCCCATCAGAATAAAGATTAACGCTACAACAGCGGTCATGATCAGCATCTGTTTAACCGTTGCATCAAGCTCAGCAAAAACTTCGCTCGTCGGAACTTCACCAACAACGAACCAATCCATTGACGGCACATACAAACTCGCGACAAACAACTCTTGTCCTTTATGTTCCGTTGTAATCAGGTTAAATCCTGACTTGCTTAACAACTGACTAGATTGAGGACCGTAAAGTTGTTGAAGTGATGAATCACTAAGCGAACGTTCGCGATGAATTTGAACATCACCTTGGCTATTCGTTAAGAAAACAAAACCGGTATCTTCGATCTTAAAACTATTGAGTAGACTTACCATGTCACCCATCGATTTCGATAAGCCAGACATCGCTAAACCAGAAGGTTGTTGGTAGTTAGCGAACATTTTCACTTCACCTGTCGCTTCTTGGAACATACTGACCATTGTCTGCTGGCCAGATTGCGTAAAGCCAAAGAACCAACCATCTTGCTGTTGATTGAGTTGACGCAAGAAGCCATCTTGGTTCCAGTAGTAGGCCGTTTGACGGTTTGCTACCGAGGCATCATTTAGCTGGTATTGGTTACGAACATTGTTCAATTGCTTTACTAGCTTGTTCTCTAAGACGGCATCACGATCGGTCGATTCGATAGCGTCAGAAATGAATTCATTCGAAGCAATTTGTTCTGCAGCTAACAATAGCTGAGAGACTTCACGGTCAATTTCACCATTAATTCGCTCTAACATTCCCGGAAGCTCAATATCGACTAATCGATGACTCAAAACATCTCTTGCTTGCTTTTGTGCCATCGCACCGACAATCACCGTTGATGCAAGAACTGCGAAGGTAATTCCAAGTACAACTTTTTGTTTAATACTCAGAGAGTTAGTTTTCAACATATTTGGACCTTTAAAAAGAATCGCTCGTTATTTATATATCCTGAACAGGATTTTTTTGGTGCACTTAAACCAGTAGTGCACTCTCTCCACCATATATCGGCTAAACCCCATCAAACTAGAGAGGTATTTCGCAAAAATTTGTAAGCATGGTGAAACAAAGCAATCATTCTTCTATAGAAAAAACTATCAGCAAGACTAATGCAGTGAAACGTAACCATTCATTTTAATTATCTGGATAATAAGGTTCCACGAAGCTCACTTAACGACAGACCTCTGAAGCTTTGATATATAAAAAACAATTGATATGGTACAAACCATGGCTCAGTGGTTTTTTCTCGTTAACCGCTTGTAAATAATTCCAATTTTGAAAAAATAAATTCCACAAACGTACTGGAACTTTTTCCTAGTAATCAGTGACCAATACTCAAAATAAAAATCAAATGGATACCCAGAGAGTCCAAAATGCACAAAACAAATTTCGAAGTCCTTCAAAACTATTTAGAGTCTCAAATCATTGGTCAAAAAGAGCTTGTTAAGCAGCTGATGATAGCCCTTTTGGCCGATGGTCATATCCTCGTTGAAGGGCCTCCCGGGCTAGCAAAAACTCGCGCAGTAAAATCATTGGCTGACTGTGTCGAGGGAGACTTCCACCGCATTCAATTCACGCCAGATTTGTTACCTGCTGATTTAACGGGTACCGATATATTTCGTCCAGAAACGGGAGAATTCACCTTCCAATCGGGCCCGATTTTCAACTCGCTTATTCTGGCGGATGAGATCAACCGAGCTCCGGCGAAAGTGCAAGCCGCAATGCTAGAAGCGATGGCTGAGAAGCAGGTGACGGCGGGACGAAAAACCTATGCCTTACCCGATTTGTTTTTGGTAATGGCAACGCAAAACCCAATTGAGCAAGAAGGCACTTACCCGCTACCAGAAGCTCAATTAGACCGTTTCTTGCTGCATTTAGAAGTGGCTTATCCAGACATGGAAAGTGAGCTGGAGATTTTGCGCCTAAACAGAGGCGAAGCTCAAGGCAATCAACCCGTTCAACCAGAGCCTATTTCTCAACAAACTATCTTCGAAGCTCGCCAAGAAGTGCTCAACATTCACATGGCAGACACCATTGAGCAGTACATCATCAGATTGGTAATGGCGACGCGCCAACCTAAGCAATACAGCGACCAGCTTGATCAATGGTTAGACATGGGTGTTAGCCCGCGTGCAACCATCGCGTTAGACCGTTGTGCCCGCGCTCACGCTTGGCTTGCTGGCCGCGACTATGTCACTCCACAAGATGTTCAAGCGATGGCATTCCCTGTACTGCGTCACCGCCTGCTTCGTAGCTACCACGCACAAGCCGAAGGGGTCACTGCAAACCAAGTGATCGCACACCTTCTCTCGTTGGTTGGTAGCGCATAGGGATACGCGCATGAAGAATCAATTACCCAACCATAGTGACGGCGTCACGTTAAACCTGGACGAACTGCTGCAATACAAAGCGCAGTCTGTTCGCTGGTTGCCTCCAGCCAAGAGCCTGTGGTCGCAACTAAACGGGCAACACGAGAGCAATCGTAAAGGTCGCGGGATGAATTTCTCTGAGGTTCGTCAATATCAGGCGGGTGACGATATCCGCAGCATTGATTGGCGCGTCACGGCGAGAACAGGCAAGGCGCACACCAAACTGTTTTCTGAAGAAAGAGAACAGCCTGTGATTTTGTTCTTAGATCTGTCGAGCAGTATGATTTTCGGCTCAACCTTGTTGCTTAAATCGGTTCAACTCGCACACTTTGCCAGCCAACTTTGCTGGTTAACCGTCGCTCAAAAAGACCGTATTGGTGCAGTGATCGATACTGGCCAAGAGATCATTGAGATTAAACCCAGTGCTAGCAACCACGCTCCGCTGCGTATTTTACAAAAAGTCATAGAAATCAATAACGCAGCGCTGACTAACCCAAACAATCACAGCAACACAACCTTAGAGCATGGGCTGAAGTCTCTTCATCAGCTTTGCCCGAAAGGCAGCGATATCATTATGCTCAGTGATTTTGTTCGTTATAGCGAAAGTAATTACTCACTTATCAATCAAATACGTCGACATAATCGGGTTCGCTTGGTGCATTTTTACGATCCATTAGAGCAAGGTGTCACTGCTTTCAAAGGTTCAAAACAGATCACCGACGGCAATAAAACGCAATGGTTTAACTTTTCATCAAGCAAGGAAAAGGAAAAGCTCAGTCACGCATTTGATCAGAAGCAACAACAGCTTATGCAAATGAGCCTTTCTTTGGCGATCCCATACAGTTCATTGTCTTGTGCGCAATCGTTAATGAGCCAAGTATCAGGAGTTCAGTCATGAATCAACCTCTCGACTTGAGCCCTATTATTACGCCAAGCGCACCGTCATGGTGGCCTTTGGCATGGGGTTGGTGGTTAATCATTATCACGGCCATTGTTCTGATCGCCTTAGTATTTTTCATTGTAAACAAAAGACAAAAGAACCAATACGCGAAGAACGAAGCACTTGCTTGCTTTCGTGATAGTCAGCCTTCAAATACCTTGTCTCCGAGTGCAGCTCAAGACATCGTTCGTCAGGCAACACTAAGCTATTTCCCACGCGAAAAAGTGGCAGGCTTATCTGGTGATGATTGGTTGACGTTCTTAGATGCGCAATTGGCAAAACCTTTGTTCGCCGCAAAACAATCGCAATGGCAACAAGCGCTCTACCAAGATGCAACCTTAATGACCGACGAACAGAAAAAGGCTCAACAGCAATTGGTTAACGACTGCGAAATCTGGCTTCGTAAAGCCCTTCTTCCAAAGCGAGGTCGTTATGACTGATCTTTTAAGCTTTGACTTACTAAACTCTATATTTCCAAGCTGGGGCTTACTAAATATCGAGTTTGTTTGGTGGTGGATGTTTTTCCTAGCGCCATTGCCAATCCTTGTTTACTTGTTCTCACCAAAATCAGAATCAAGCAGTGCCCTTAGGCTTCCGTTTTTGCCCGAGGACAGCAATACCAAAACACCGAGCAGTCGCTTACCCAAGGCGTTATCGGTCATCACCTGGCTTTTATTAGTGACTGCGATGGCACGTCCAGTTTGGTACGGCGAACCGGTTGAGTTTCAGCCGAAACACCGTGATTTGATGTTGGTTGTCGACCTCTCCGGCTCGATGAGCCAAGAAGACATGCAGTTCAATGGCGAATACATCGATCGCTTATCTGCGGTGAAACATGTATTGAGTGACTTTATTGAGCGACGAAAAGGCGACCGAGTCGGATTGGTGCTATTTGCTGATCACGCCTACTTACAGACGCCACTGACGTTAGATAGAGACACGCTTTCACAACAGCTGAATCAGGCAGTGCTAAAGCTGATTGGTACTCAAACTGCGATCGGTGATGGTATCGGCCTTGCCACCAAAACCTTTGTCGACAGCGACGCTCCTCAGCGTGTAATGATTCTACTCAGTGACGGCAGTAATACCGCGGGCGTATTAGATCCACTTGAAGCGGCGGATATTGCAAAGAAATACAACGCCACAATTTACACCGTGGGTGTCGGTGCGGGTGAAATGATGGTCAAAGAGTTCTTCATGACTCGTAAGGTCAATACTGCTCAAGACTTGGATGAGCGTACTCTAATGGAAATCGCTAAACGCACTGGCGGTCAATACTTCCGTGCGCGAGACAGCAAAGAGCTGGCAACGATTTACGACACCATCAACCAATTAGAACCCGTGACGAACGCTACTAAGATCTGGCGACCACAACAAGAGTGGTTTGTCTGGCCTCTGTCGGCGGCCATGTTCTTCGCATTTATGCTGTTAGCCATTAGGAGAAACAATGTCTAACTTTACTTTTATCTACCCATATTGGTTCTTGGCTCTTGCCGTGCTGCCCGCTATTTGGTGGCTTAGCAAGAGACAATCCAAGCAAGGGTTATTGGCGTCACACATCGCCCGTTATTTGGCTCCTGAATCGAACAAACCCTCGAAAAACCGCAGCACTTATTTCGGTGTTTGGTGGTTGGTCGGTGTCATCGCATTGGCCGGTCCAAGCTTTGAAAAAAATGAACAACCAAGCTTTGAAAAAACACAAGCTCGAGTTGTGCTCATTGATATGTCGAGGTCGATGTATGCCACTGACATTAAACCAAACCGTTTAACACAGGCGCGATACAAGGCTTTGGATCTACTATCACTCTGGAAAGAAGGCCTAACGGGAATGGTGGCATACGCCGGAGATGCTTACACCATCAGTCCGCTAACGTCTGACATCAACACCATCAAGAACCTCGTACCCAACCTATCACCAGATATCATGCCCTTCCAAGGCGGCAATGCAGCATCGGCAGTTAAGCTTGCGATTGAGATGATGACTCGTGCTCATATCTATAAAGGCGATCTGGTACTGATTGCTGATGATATTGATGGTCAAGAGAAGAAAGATATCGACTCGCTACTCTCTGGTAGTCATTGGACGTTATCAGTCTTGGCTGTAGGTACGGAAAGCGGCGCGCCGATCTCGTTACCTACAGGTTCGATGTTACAGACCGACTCAGGACAAACCGTGGTTGCGAAAACCAACGTAGACAATATGCGCGACCTGACTCGTCGCTCTGGCGGCACATTCACTGAATTGCAATTGGATAACTCAGACGTTGAACACATCGCAAGTTACCTCGACCGAGTTGCGACAACATCAGAAGTGACTAAAACCAATAACTCACTCAACACCAGAGTGAACAACGGTTTCTGGTTATTGCCGTTTCTGTTACTTCCTGCACTTGGGCTATTTCGAAAAGGGGTCATTTGGTGTGGCCTAGCTGTACTTGTCTCGTTCAGCCAACCGAATACTGCGTTTGCAAATCCTTGGAAAACCGATGACCAAGTGGGTTATCAGTTGTATCAAGATGAGGACTTTCAACAAGCCGCAGAACAATTCGAACAGCAAGAATGGAAAGGCATTGCGCAATACAAAGCCGGTGATTTCGAAGCGGCCGAACAGACGCTACAAGGTCTTTCTGGCGAAGATGCTCGTTACAACCTCGCCAATGCACAAGCAAAGCAAGGTAAATACGACCAAGCGATAAAAGAGTATCAACGCATTCTCGAAAGTAACCCTGAACATGCTTACGCGAAGAAGAACCTAGAGATTGTCGAACAGGCTCAGAAGCAACAGCAACAGCAACAGCAACAGCAACAGCAAGA
Organism: Vibrio sp. 10N.237.312.B06; assembly: GCF_041464685.1. Lineage (NCBI taxonomy): Bacteria > Pseudomonadati > Pseudomonadota > Gammaproteobacteria > Vibrionales > Vibrionaceae > Vibrio > Vibrio sp. 10N.237.312.B06. The sequence goes on along the minus strand of NZ_JBFSPI010000074.1, from coordinate 2,224 downwards.
CGATTCTTCGCAAAGCTCGCAGGATCAACAACAAAGCTCAGCTGACAATGGGAAGTCGCAAAGTCAAAGTGGCAGCCAAGATCAAAGCAACAAACAAGATCAAACTGAAAACCAAGATCAGAATACTGACCAAAGCCAAGCTGATGATAGCCGCTCTGATTCCAAGACGGATGAAGAAAGCGACAAGCAAGCTGTGCAACAAAACAAAGCGGATCAAGCAGATAAACAGTCACAGGACAAAGGTGACTCAGCATCTCAAACTGCCCAAGCACAAGAGGCTGCTAAGGAAGACAGTGATCACAACACTCAACCAGCTGCAGCACAAGCATCAGGTCAACCTATGTCGAGCGATCCGGATATGCGAAAGCTTGAGCAAGTAGAAAGCGCCCGTGACCCGAGCCAACTGCTTAAAGCGCAAATGATTTTACAAGCACGCCAAAAAAGTGCTCCTAACAACCAAAACAAAAAGTGGTAACCATGCGATCTTTAAACAAGCCATTTTTCTCAATATTCCTGACTTTGTTGCTGGGAGCTTTCTCTTCCTTCTCTGCATTGGCAGCAACGGCCGTAGCGAGCGTTTCACAAAACAGCGTAACTAAAGATGAAGTCTTCCTACTTAGAGTCGCAACCGATGAAAAAGTATCGTCAGGTGCTTTAGATCTAACGGCTCTCCAACAGAATTTCTACGTCGGCACCCCAAGCTTTGGGTCATCAATGCGAATCATCAATGGTAGCCGCACTGTGTCTAGCGAGTGGAATATTACCCTTGCCCCACTTCGATTAGGCCGATTAGAGATTCCTAGCTTTGATATTGAAGGCGCTAAAACTAAGCCGATCACCATCAACGTTTCGGTTAATAAAGCCGCTCCAAAGCAGAGTGATATGGCCGAGTTTCAACTTAATCTGAGTAAAGACTCGCTATACCCTCAAGAGGTCGCGGAACTTGATGTAAAACTCATCATCAAAGCGGATCCAAGAAGATTACAAGATCCCCAAATCTCTCTACCAAACTCATCAAATTTGGACGTGGAACCCATCGGTGAGTCGAAACAGTTCCAAGATGTTATCAACGGACAAGAAGTCACCGTTGTTCAGCAATCTTTCAATATATCCTCACAACAAGCAGGACAATTTCAGCTTCAAGGGCCAAAGTTAACCGGTGCTGTTGTTTACTCAACCAACAACTCAAGCACAACGCGCCTTTTCCAACTCGACACGCCCGTTGAAACCTTAGATGTCACAGTGAATCCTGTACCAAAAGGCTATCAAGGTGAGTGGTTACCAACATCGAACTTCAAGTTGATTCAGAAATGGTCAGATAGCCAAGGCAACGAGCTGACAGGTAGCAATGCTTTAGGTGGCGACAAGCAGAATATTGAAATGGAAGCCGGTGATTCGTTAACTCGTACCATCACAATGACAGCCAGCAACTTGACCCAACACCAGTTACCAAAACTGAACATCACCTACCCTAAATCGGTGCGCGTGTATGAAGAGAAACCGCAATTTGGCACAACCCAGTCTGGTGATGCTGTGGTCGTTTATAAGCAAATATTGATTCCGAAAGAGGCCGGAAATATCTCGCTTCCTGATGTGTCTCAAGCTTGGTTCAACACCGATACGCAATCGGAACAAACCACTAAAGCGCTTGGCTTAAAATTGTCGGTACAAGCTAGTGAGCGAGCAACATCAAGTATGCCTCCTCCAGCGATTGAAGCACCGGCACAACAAGCCAGCCCGACGATTGTTACCGTTGAAAACCCAGGAATGTGGCCTTATCTAACAGCGCTGTTTGCAGCATTATGGTTAATCAGCTCGGCGGTTGCTTTCTACTTCTGGTCACGCCGCGCTACAGCAGTAAAATCAAAGCAAAAAGATGAACGTCAATCCGATACGACAGAAGCGCTGATTGCCGCTCTGAAAGCGAAAGATGGTGTGATGACCAGAACCCTGCTTGAGCAATGGAAAACAGAAAACCCAGATTTGAGTGATGAAACATTAGAAACAATCGAAGCTGAGCTCACCAAGCTAAATCAGAGCCTCTATGCTGAAGCTTGCTCACCAAGTCAGTCATGGGACCCTTCTGAGGCAATCAAAGCGGTTAAGAAACCAAAACGCATCTCGAACAAAGCACACAAGAGCACATTAGAAAGGCTTTAATTAACCGGTTGTACCGTCCTAAATATGGTTGACACATTTCCAACATGAAATTGGAGAGTGTCAT
>NZ_JBFSPI010000073.1:0-26001 GCF_041464685.1 Vibrio sp. 10N.237.312.B06 | reverse complement strand
CCATCTGTAGGATCGTTCAACTGATCAGGAAAATGCTTAAATGATCAGTGTTAGCTCTTAGAGTCGCCTTTGAAAAGCGCTATATCACGTTCTGATTTTGAAGATCTTTTTGAACTTACCCCGTTGTTTGGATTTGATGTAGCCTTTCAACGATTATTGGGAACTATAGATCCTTATGAGTATGTCAACGTTTTATCAGAAGCAAATTTTGACAACGACGAACATTGTGCTTGGGTAACAAAATGGATACCGAACATAAATACATATTTAAAGCAGGAAGAGGGAAACTGTCTTGGCTATAACCAAGTAGTTATAGAATCATATAGAACTATACTAGAAGCTGAATACGACATTTCGACCAACAGGCTTATTTCAGAGCATAAGCAACTGTCCAACACTATAAAAGACGGTATCAGTAAAGGAGAGAGCCTCGATACTTTGTTGCCTCAGCTTTATGATATCGAATCAGTTATAGGATACGCAAACACCCCTTACTTCATCCAAAAACCAACCCCCGAGTTGCTTGTAAATACTCTCTGGGATCTGATCGAAGACTTCCCTAAATGGAATATTCAGAACCAACCTAAGAATATGGATTTAATCAAGCTACTAAACTTCGTATTGGACAGTGATCTCCAGCTCACATCTGGCCTAATAGAAAAAGTTTCAGAATTTTATAAACTTGGAGAAGTTACTTTTTCAGGAGAAGGAAATAAAGCCCTCAAGTCATCACGTAGTTACTTTGACATTGAACTTACTGAACACCAGTATTCTCATGTGTTGTTATGTTCTGACTTTTGCTCGACAAGTGTATCTGAAGCACTGGTTGACCGCCTTTCCGAAGTCAAAAGTAAAACTATACTCCCTAAATGGACAGCACTCGCTATCGTATCAACTTTGGCTTCAAACAATGCAGCAAGGGCGTATGCTGACTCGTATTTACTAGATTACATCTTAGAGCATTACTATGTAGAAAATTTGGTTATGCCCTACCTAAAGAACTACTTATCATTTGCTAATCGGTTCGATAGTCTACTTTCTTCCACGAATAATGATGACTTACCTAGCGACATTAAGGTGCTAATTTACAGCTATATTGGAATGAATCGAGTAAATGCTCTCAAAATCAGCTCGATTACTGATAACTATTACCCGAAAATGAAAGACTATCTAGATGAGAAGATGCTAAAAGAGACACTAGAAAAGTTATTTGGGTGGGAAAGGTTTGTTTTAGGTAGTGATAAACATGCTGTTCTTAAGTGGACACCTGAGTTTCTAATAGATGCTCTAACAATTGACTTATCTTGGCAAGAATTCATAATCAATTGGTTTGATTCAAAAGAGCGCGATAAAGACTTTTGGTACGGGGCCATTAAAAATAGGTCTCCCCAATTGCAAGAAATTGTCAATTGGTACTCCACTAATGACAAGAAACTGATTAAAAGTTCACTTGTAACTGCTAGCATCATAGAAAATCAGGAAAGTTATTTTAATGATAAAGAGACCGCAGATTTTGTGATAAATATATTAAACATTCTACCACAAACATCATGTGGTAAAATAAAGCGCAAGATCTCTGCAAACATATTAAATGAGCAATACCCCTTTGAAAAAAAGTACATATTAGTCAATAACTTCGGGGAGTATATTTATCTTCCACCTTTTGAAGGTGACGCTTCTAAGAGTGTTGTTATTCACTTAATTGAAAATGCTGAATCACAAAGCACTGTAGATTGGTTTGAGGCAAATACAGATACTTTGATAGCCGTTGATTGGGGGGGGTACTCTGTCGACTTAAATCAGGCGATAAAGAACATTTGGGAACATTTTGACATTGGTAGGCTAGAGGAGTTCGTTCTTGAAGAGCCAAAGAGAGAACTAACATCTGAAGAAAGTGAAGAAGCTTAATATCATAAGATAACGTTTGAGAACCTTATGATAGTTTTGTCAGATAGTTCTTTGATAGAAGCGGCATAAGAACAAAGCAATTGGATATACCCAAACAAACTTTGGGGCAGAAGTTAGCTTGCCACATACGGTTCTTAGCTTTAAACTAACTTTGAGAGCCTCGGGTATCCCTGCTTTTTCTTGGAGTTACTATTTACTGTCTGGCCAGAAGTAATTGTATCGAATTGAACTTGGCTTAATTGCAAAGCAGACCACCGAGGACATACGATAAGTCTAGGTGCTTTCCCTCCCATATACTTTGGTGATAAACCCCCGACGCTGCACACAGAATGTGTTCCCTCTTCGGTTTGAATGACAAACCTTCTGTAGCTGTTTACAAAGCCATAGGCATTACCTGTGGCTTTGTCGTATCTGGAACTAAAATAACTTTACACACAAATTAATCTATTGATAGTTTCTTATGCTCTAAACACGTTTAGGGGCAAAAGCTTGTAGCAACAAAGCTCACGAAAACACTCCATGCTCTAAACGGCCAATCAAATTGAGTGCAGCCTTGGTATCTTCGGCTGTCGAAAGCATATCAATTGGTCGTTTTTTACCAAGTCCTCGAACTGGGTGCTTAAGCCAGTGATTAGCAGCTTCTTCACTACCAAACAGTGCTAACGCAGCCTGAAATACTTTATCAAAATTCTTTTTGGTTTCTTTATTCACCTTAAGCTCCGCCTAAATTTATGTGATAAGTCCTATATACCATACCTACATCAGGAAAAGATGGTCAAATTATGATTATCGAACGGATAGATAGTAATGAGCTCAGCAATAATGGGGCAAAAATGTTTTAGCTTATCAGCACCTCACCACACGACACTTTTCCAAAATAAGATAAATACTTATTCAGAAAAGTGAATAATCAAATTTCATCCTTAATTAGTCTCATATCGTTTTTAGTCGGGTTAGGGAAGGTAGGTTTGATTGGTGTGACAGTATCAAACATTGATACCTGAACACCTAAAACCGCATGAAACTTTAAGTTCGAAGTAACATGTTTTTGAGAAACTTTGACTAAATTTGGTTATGAAATACCAATATTAGGAAAATGCCTGAGTTTGAGCGCAAGGTGCTCGATTCATTACGAGAGCCTCTAGAGTCAGGTGAGATCATTATTTCACGCGTGGCAGGCAAGACACGTTTCCCAGCTCGCTTTCAATTAGTTGGTGCACTTAACCCAAGCCCAACAGGTTATTATGAGGGCAATCAAGCTCGAGCGAACCCGCAAATTATTCTGCGTTACCTCAATCGACTATCAGGGCCGTTATTGGATCGATTTGATATGTCGTTAGAGATCCCTCTATTGCCCAAAGGGATGTTAGCCGAAGGAGGTGACCGTGGTGAAACCACTCAAGTCGTGAAGCAACGAGTTAAACAAGCGCGCCAGTTGATGCTGTCTCGAAACCATAAGTCGAACGCACTGTTAGGTAGCCGAGAAATTGAAAAGTACTGCCCATTGAGGCGTGAGGATGCAGAATTTCTGGAAACGGCTCTGCATCGATTAGGTTTATCAATTCGTGCTTATCATCGCATTATTAAGGTAGCGCGAACCATTGCAGACCTAGACGGTAACGAACAGATTGAAAAGAAGCATTTATCGGAAGCGCTTGGTTACCGAGCAATGGATCGACTCTTGAAGCAACTTACGGCTCAAGCGGTGTAGTCATACCAATCGTAGTAAACAACGGGTCATTTATTTACTGTGATTGGTATAGAAACAAGAAAGCCTGCTTTTTACGTAGGCTTTCGTTGTTATGAACCAATTGTTATGAACTAATGGTTATTAGCGATCAGTGATGCCTAACTAGAACTTGTAGTTCAGGCCGACTGAGACGATGTATTGCGATTCATCGTAGAAGGTAATGTTCGAGTCGCTGGTGCCGTAGCCCGCAAGCGAAACAAACGACCAGTTTTCCCAGTCCATGAATTGATCATATTCATACGCGGCAAATAGGTTGATGTTGTCGTCGCTGCGCTTCTTGCTGTAGATAGGGTTGCTTGCATCGTAAGAGCGTTGGTTATAGCCCGCTGTTAGTGCGTATTGGTGACGACCCATACCGCCAAACAAACTCACTTCACCGCCAAACTGTTCATAAGAGGCAGCTTTGCCATCGGCAGAACTTGATTGGTAAATCAATGATGGTACTAACATCATGGTGCGGTTGATTGGTTGACGGTACTGACCTTTCAGGTAGAAAGTATTGGCATCACGCTGTAATTCTTCTCTAACCCGATCATCTTCCACATCTTTGGTGGCGTAGGCCATGTCTAACGAGAAAGCTGAGCCCGCAATGCTACTTAGTTTCAAACGAAAGGCATTGCCTGTTTCATCCGTTTTGGTGCGACCTGAAGTGGTGTTGTACGGATCGGCCCAAGTCTCACCAGACATGATAGTCGGCAGAAGTGAAGCGTCGATGGTCATGCCTGACTCTAGTTGGTATTTATAGCCAACCTCCAGTACAACAGTACCGGTTGCCACATCATCACGAGCGGTACCTGTGTACACCTGGTGATTTAGCTTCTCACCAAAGGTGTAAGCGACACTGCCTAAAGGTGCGACAAGAAATGAGCTCTCAGATGAGGCTTTCTGTGTATTTGACGAAATGGTGCTATCAGCATCGGTATTAAAGTTTGAGGTGGAAGAGGTAACCCCTGTATTAATAGAGATTTCACCACTGAAACCTTGTTCGTCTGCAAGCTTGGCAAAAGCAGGAGAGGCTGCAATGCTCAGTGCCAAAAGCGTTATTTTTATTTTCATTCAAAGGCTCCTTGCCTACCAGTTCTTAGGACTGGATATTGATATCAGTAAAGCACAACGTTTTCAGGATGATTGTTTATTGATGAATCTTTTTGAACTAGTGCAAAAAAGGAAGCCGAAGCTTCCTTTAATCAATACGTTACTTCTTAAGTAGAAAGTTAACGAGCTCGAAGTACTCATCGAGAGAGCTAATACCTTGAGCGTCTACTAGGTAGCGGTTGTTAACTACGACCGCAGGAACACCAGAAAGACCGCTGTCTTTGAATGCTTTGTCGAAGCGGCGAACCATAGAGTCGACTGCAAAGCCGTTGTATGCCGCATCGAATTTCTTAGCATCAACGCCTTCGTCTAGGAAGATTTGACGCAATTCTGCTTCATCGCGTGGTGGCTTGTTCATGGTGTGGATGCGGTTAAACATCACTGGTACCATTTTATCTTCAACTTTCAGGGCAATCATGGTCGCGTAAGCTTTGCTCATTGGCAGGCCCATGTTACCACCCATGAATGAAACATGGTTCTTCTGTAGCTTAGCGTCTTTTGGTAGCTGTTGTTTTAGCTGTTGGATGATTGGTTCAAAGCTATTACAGTGTGGGCAGTAGAAAGAGAAGAACTCTGTCACCATTGGTTTTTTTGATGCTTCTAGATCGAGAACTTTGTAGTGTTCACCTTCGTTAAATTTCGCAGCGTGAGCTGAAAGGCTCAACATGATCAATGAGAAAAATGCGAATAGCTTTTTCATTTATCCAATCTCCATTATGTTTGAATTTTTATCTAGTTGTGTTGCGATTGCTGTTACCACTGAGGCATTAACGAAAGTGGTGGCTCTTGCAGGGTAGCAATTTGTTCTTTACAAGCAAGTACTTGTTGCTCCCAATATTTCGGATCATTAAACCACGGGAAGGCCAGAGGAAACGCAGGATCGTGCCATCGTTTCGCCAACCATGCCATGTAATGCACCATACGTAGACCGCGTAGTGGTTCGATTAGTTTCAGTTGTGCGGTATTAAAATCGCAAAATTCTTGGTAACTCTCGAGCAAAATATCCAGTTGCATCAGCTTATCTTGGCGTTCGCCATTAAGCAGCATCCACAGATCTTGTATCGCAGGGCCGTTACGAGCGTCATCAAGGTCGACGAACATTGGTCCATCGCGCCACAAGATATTGCCAGGGTGGCAGTCACCATGTAGGCGGATATTCTCAATATTGCTCGGCCACTGGCTCTCTAGCTCTTTGATCAGAAGGTCAACGTCATTGAAGAACGCGTTTTCTAGGTGCGTTGGGATGAACTGAGAGTTCTCAAGAATCTTACGTGGCTGATAAAGGTATTCATCTAAGCTGATGGTCGGGCGATGTTGGAATGTTCTTCCCGCGCTGGCTTTATGAATACGACCAAGAAAACGCCCTACGCCTTCCAGTTGGTCTAGGTTATCCACTTCATACTGTCTGCCACCGACACTTTCAAACAAGGCAAATAGGTAGCCTTGATATTCATGCAAGGTTGCGCCGTTGACTCGCATTGGAGGTGCAACTGGCATCTCTTGTTCGATAAGCTCGAGTGCGAAGTCATGCTCTTCTTGGATCTGTGCTTTGTTCCAGCGCTGCGGACGATAAAATTTAACAACGTAGCGTTTACGGTCTTCATCGGTGAATTGATACACTCGATTTTCGTAACTGTTGAGAGCGAGAAGTCCGGATTCAGCACGGACTCCAATACTCTCCAGTGCGTACCACATGAAGTCAGGAGTCAGGTTATCAAAGTTAAAGGCTTGCATCGTCATAGAATAAAAAAGGCTCATTACTGAGCCTTTTTCCATTTATTGGGTTGTTATACCTAGCACTAAGGTGACTGGTATCAGAGCTTCTTGATAAAGCGGCTTTCGACTTTCATCGTAAACTCTTCATTATCCGAGAGTATAAACTGAATTGTCGAAACTGGTGAGCTCAGTTTTTCTGGATCGACGCCCAAACTGATAGGAAGGTTTAAAACCTCACCTGGGTCTACGGTAATCGTTTGTTTACCGTACCAGATAGAATCCGGCAGCCCGCTGACATCAAGTTTGTACTCTTGCTCTTGCTGAGTCTTGTTGATGACTTTTAAGTTGTAAGTATTTTCGACAAGCCCTTGGCTATTGATTCTAAATAGTTGGTTTCTATCGCGCAGAACGCTTAAGCCTGCAGGATCAACACTCGCGATTTGTGCGAAAAACAGCCCCAACATAACGATCAGTATTACGCCATAGCCCAAGAGCTTAGGACGTATCACCTTGGTTGAGTGCCCCTCAAGCCTATGTTCGGTGGTGTAGTTGATCAGACCTTTCTCATAACCCATACGTTCCATGGTGTTGTCACAAGCATCAATACACGCGCCACAGTTAATACACTCGTATTGCAGACCGTCACGAATATCGATACCCGTCGGGCACACTTGAACGCATAAATTACAGTCAATACAGTCGCCTAGCCCAAGTTCTTTTGGATCGGCTTTACGAGAGCGAGGGCCGCGGCTTTCACCTCGTTCAGTGTCGTAACCCACGATGAAGGTATCTTTATCGAACATTGCCGATTGGAAACGCGCATACGGACACATGTGCAGACAAACAATAGAACGCATCCATCCCGCATTCGCATAAGTACACCCAGCAAAGAACAATACCCAAAACACTGGCCAGAAAGTCGAGTTAAAGGTAAAGAAGCCAACCACCAGCTCTTTGATTGGGATGAAGTAACCGACAAAGGTTAAGCCCGTCGCAATCGCAATAGCCCACCACGCGATGTGCTTGATAGTTTTTCTGAGAATTAAATTGCTCGTCAGTTTGCCCGAGTCTTGTTTTCTTCGCTTATTGGCAGCACCTTCCAGTTTCTCTTCGAACCAGATGTACATGAAGGTCCAGACGGTTTGAGGGCATAAATAACCACACCAGACTCGCCCTAAGAAGGTGGTTATGAAGAACAAGCCAAACGCCGCAATCATGAAGAGGATGGCGAGTAGCGTTAGATCTTGTGGGTATAGGGTTGTACCAAAGAAGTTGAACTGTTGGCTGCCGATATCGAGCAAGATCGCTTGTCGTTCACCGAATGGAATCCATGGGATAAGCGCAAAAAGTAAAAGTAAGAACCAACCGCCGTAACGACGAAGTTGTTGGAATTTACCTTTGCTTTCTCGAACATAGATTCGGTTACTTGGGTTAAATCGATCTCCATTACCTTTATGTGTTTTTGGGTTAAAGGTTTTAGGAGTCACATCTTTGATATCGATTTTATCCTGACTCATGGACTATCCTTTTTGTGGCTTGTTTGCCCGGTTAACTCGGGCATGACGACATTACTTGAAAGTATGGTTTAGAGAACCTGTAGAAATTGAGCTTGGTGCATTTGTTGGTATCGCACTCACTCTTATTATTTTAGAAGATTCTTATGGATGGCGATTATAGCGACAATCTTGTTCTCATTTCTTTAACGCTATCAACCTTTAACAACAAAAGTCATAACAGTTGTGACGAAAAAATAGCGAACAGAAACAAAAAAGCGACCGAGCGGTCGCTTTTAAAAATTGAGTGTTTTATCTATACGGCAATTGAGCTCTAAATAAATAGGCGACTAAAGAAGGCCACGCGCTTTTAGAATTGCGGTTTTGAAATCATCTTCTTGGTCTTTTTTAAGACCTGGGATCATTTCATCTTTTTCGCTATTACGCATTTTTAGATGGTAGATAAGAACATCGTCAGTTAGCTCTTCAAGTTTACCTTGGTAGCCCGCTTCTTTTGATAGCTTAATGATGAACTCTAACAGGTTAAGCTCTTGATCTTTCTGCCACTCAGGCTCCATCAGTTCAAGCAGTTCTTCAATGCGGTGACACTTCATACTTTATTTCTCCACAAATTTTATAATGATTTGTGGCTAAGGTATCAAATCGGGTAGGGAATACCAATGTGTAAACACATTTCAAGATGGGAGCAGGCAAGAAAAAAGCGCAGTAAAAACTGCGCTTTTTGTTAAGCGGCTTTAATCACTTTTGTTGTAGCCGGTGCTAATAAAGCAGCCTTCTCAACGAGAGTCATTGTAGGAGCCAATTTCTTAGCCGTTGGAGCAGCAACAAAGCCACTACGGCGACGCATCGCACTACGGTTGGTGTGCGAGAACCTGACAGCTGTTGGGCGCATTAATTTACCTAACGGTCAGGCATATCCATTGCCAATCTAATGGCCTGATTTATCATGAGCTCCGCCTCAATTGCTTGAAGAGTCACTCGTCTGGCTTTCGCCAATCCGAAAAATAAATCAGGATAATGATATGCATGCATATCAAGGGTTAGATTATCACTATCTAAGTTATCGATCGACGCCTGAGTGATAATTAAACGATATTAGAGCTAAAATAGTGTGAGCAGTATATTTGAGTTTGAACCTCTTTCAGGCTTAAGATGATGCTTTAAAGGAGGTGCATATGTCGTTCTTAAAGAAAACGTTAGCAAGTTTTGGAATTGGATCTGCCAAGGTGGATTCTGTCTTGCAACAGGAAGTGCTTTATCCAGGTAAGAAGGCGAGCATTATTGTACATGTCTACGGAGGTGCTCAGCCGCAGGAGATCGATAACATTGATCTCAACTTATGCTGTCGCTACGTCAAAGAAGTTACCGCGAACTCGCAAGGACAAGAGGGCGGTCATAAACGCCGAATGCACCAGACGTACTCGCTTGCAAAATGGAGCTTGCCGTATGCCTTTGTGATTCAGCCGGGTGAAACCCGTGACTTTGAATGTGAGTTTGATGTGCCACTGAACACACCGGTTACGATAGGTGATTCAAAGGTGTGGCTGGAAACCGGGTTGGATATTGCGATGGCGATTGACCCATCGGATAAAGACACCTTAACGGTTCGTCCCGACCCACTGCTCGATGGTATTTTTAACGAGCTTGAAGCTCAAGGCCTGCGTATTCGTCAAGTGGAATGTGAAGCGGTCAAAGGCTTTGAACTGCCGTTTGTACAAGAGTTTGAGTTTGTGCCGACGACGGGTCCTTATCATGGCCGTTGGCGTGAATTGGAAGTGGTGGCTCATCGTGATGAAACAGAGCTGAAGTTGTGGTTCGAGATTGATAGAAATCGCGATGGTGCAAAAGGCATGTTAGCTAGCTTGCTGGGAATTGGTCAACTACAGCGTCAATTGAGTGTGCCACTGGATACCTCACCACAAGATGCTGGCAAGATGGTACTTGAATATCTAGATAACGCCTCTTAGTTCCTATAACCCTTTAATTAACTCTTTGGTTATTTAGTTTTGGATCTTTTAGCCTCATTACATATTTCAGGCGTCATTAATGTCATAAAAGGTGTCATAAAAATTTAAGCTTACACGTGTAAGCTTAATGTGCAATACTGGGTCAATCGAACATTTACTCTAGTAGGATATTCATGTCTGCATCATCAGTCAGCGAATACAGTGACATCGAAGAACGCGCTAATGCAATAACCCATGGCTTGGGCGTTGTGCTCGGCGTGGTTGGTCTGATCTTGCTGCTTATTCGTGCGTTTGATTACCAAGCCGACATGCTAACTGTTGCTAGTATGGCGGTGTATGGCAGCAGTATTATTCTGCTCTTTCTCGCCTCCACGTTGTACCACTCTATCACCACTGAGAAAACCAAGCGCTTACTCAAAACCCTTGACCACTGTGCGATTTATTTGTTGATTGCGGGCAGTTACACGCCGTTTCTCTTAGTGGGCTTAAGAACTCCATTAGCGATGGGCTTGATGGCGGTGATCTGGGGGATTGCGCTAGTGGGCATCATCATGAAGATAGCCTTCGTTTATCGATTCAAGCGTTTATCGCTGTTCATTTACCTAGCGATGGGTTGGCTATCTTTGATAGTTGTTTATCAATTAGCGATGAATATCGATATAGGTGGTTTGGTGTTACTGGCAGTTGGCGGAGTGATTTACTCGCTGGGTGTGATTTTCTATGTGGCTAAACGCATCCCTTATAACCATGCCATCTGGCACTTGTTTGTATTGGCGGGCTGCGCTTGCCATTTCTTCGCTATCTATCTGTTTGTGACACCGGTTTAGTTTTGATTGAACCGGTATGCCCCTAACGGGTAGAAACGTCAGTGATCTCCACGTCTATTTTATATTCAGGATACTTATCAACATCGATCGCTAAGTATTTACCTTCTGCCGAAGTTTGTGGTCGAAGGTAGGTATCAGCAAGGCGCTTAATGGATTGCCAAGTGTTGATACTGCCTTGATGCAGCAGCTCACCCGTTGGTGAGTAGACAGTGATATTTAGCGTAACTAGCACGACGGCTTCTGTGCTTTGGTTAGTGACTGAAATTGGTAAGATTAGCTGTTCATTCTCGTAGAGTCCTGCCCCAATCAAAACGTCCACACCTGATTTGGAAAGCTGCAAGCTTGGCTTGGTGTCTCCAATCTTGATTGTGGTACCGCGTGTGTTTTTGGCTACAGGAATACTCGTCAATGCTGACTCTGCATTCGATGATGCGTTACTCACATACTGCCAAGTAAAATCATCTTTGAGTAACACTTGCTTGCCATCAGGCAGTGTGACCATTTGATCAGCAAAGGCAGAACTTACGAATACTGAGTTTGCGAGCAATGCGCTAGCGAGAAGTACGTATGATTTCATCTGTGTTTCCTTAAATATTCGCGGAATTAGCGTCGCCAAAAGGCTGGGAAAAATAGAACAATGAGCGTCAGTATCTCGAGTCGTCCCATTAGCATGCCTAAACTTAGCAACCATTTAGCGGCGTCTGGCAGTGGAGCAAAGTTCCCGGTTGGACCGATCACGCTCCCCATTCCCGGGCCCACGTTGGCAACGGCTGTGATAGCGCCTGAGATGCTTGTTATTGGGTCTAACCCCATCGCACTCAAACCACCAGCAATTAAGATAATCGTGATAAAGAACATCAAACCAAATGCCACGAGTGAACGCACAATGTCGTCATTCACAGGTCGCTGATTGTAGCGTTGAACAAAGACGCCCGATGGGTGAATTAGCTTCATCATTTGTTTGTGGAGCATGGTCATCGCGATCTGGAAGCGGAAGATTTTGATACCGCCAGAGGTTGAACCCGAGCAAGCGCCTGCCATCATTAGGAATGCAAACAAGGTCGTTGGCAGTGCACCCCACGCGGTGAAGTCTTCTAAGCCAAAACCGGTTGTGGTGACGACTGATACGATGTTGAACATCGAAACACGCATCGCATCCATAACAGTGTAGCCATCTCTAACCACCAGCCATGTCGATATTACGGCGCTGGTGACCAAGAACAGGTATGTAAAACCTCTTACTTGCGCATCTTTGTAGAGTATTGAGAGCTTTCGGCCTCGTAGTGCGCTAACAAACAGTAAGAACGGCAGGCCGCCAAGGAACATGAACAGTGTTCCTACCCAGTGAGCACTGTTGGAGAAGTGGTTCATTGATCCATCTGATGTTGAGTACCCCCCCGTCGACAGTGTTGTGAACGCGTGATTGATCGCATCAAAGATGCCCATGCCTGCAAACAGATAGCTAATGATGCATAAGCCAGTCAGAACCAAATAAACCGCCACGATGTTTTTCGCGACTGTTTTCGCTCGTGGGCTACTTTTATCTGACCAATCGGATGATTCAGTTTGGAACAGGCGCATACCACCAACGTTGAGCATTGGTAGAACCGCTACCGCCATCACGATAAAGCCGATACCGCCTAACCATTGCAGTATAGAACGCCACAACAGAATACTTGGTGCCATGCTGTCTAAGCCGCTTAATACGGTTGAGCCTGTCGTGGTGATACCTGACATGGTTTCGAAGTAGGCATCTGTAAAGCTGATGTGGTTAATGAAGACAAATGGCAGGGCGGCAAAGGCGCTGGCAATTGTCCAAACCAAAGAGGTGATAAGGAACATGTCCCGCACCCCAAGTCGGAACTTAGCGGAGCGGCCCAAGCTCAAGCAGATGAACGCCACAATGTGCGTGATCACTACCGATTGACCAAACTCGAGGAAGCCACCGGTGCCTGTGAAAAAGGCAACCAATGTAGGGATGTACATGAAAAGGGCGAGTTTTGATAACACTAACCCTATCACTAATAATATCGGACGAAAGTTGACCATAGCTTAATTGACCATCGCTTTGAGCCGGAGCGTCGTTCTCACAAGAAGAAAGCTGCGAGAAGAAGCTTACGAGAACAAGGCTATAAGAAGAACGGGCTCGGTTGGAATAGAGACTCAACATCAGGTACGTATTTCTTGTCCACTAGGAACATCACTACGTGGTCATCCTGTTCGATTACGGTTCTATCGTGCGCGATAAGCACCTCTTCTCCGCGAACAATCGCACCAATGGTGGTGCCCGGTGGCAGTTTGATGTCGCCAATCGCTCGGCCAACAACTTTAGAGGTAGTTTCGTCACCGTGAGCAATGGCTTCAATCGCTTCTGCAGCGCCGCGACGTAGAGAGGATACGTTAACAATATCAGCACGACGAACGTGAGTAAGCAGCGCAGAAATGGTCGCTTGCTGTGGCGAGATAGCAATATCAATCACACCCCCCTGAACCAGATCGACGTAAGCACCACGCTGAATCAGTACCATTACTTTCTTGGCACCCATTCGCTTCGCCAGCATCGCTGACATGATGTTGGTTTCATCTTCATTGGTTAGGGCGATGAACACATCAACTTGATCGATGTTCTCTTCGGTCAGCAGTTCTTGGTCGGCTGCATCACCACAGAATACGATGGTGTTTTCTAATTCTTCAGATAGCTTCTCGGCGCGAGTGTAGCTGCGATCGATAAGCTTGATGCTGTAGCTCTGCTCAAGGCGCTTTGCCAAGCTTGCACCAATGTTACCACCGCCAACAATCATAATGCGTCGGTACGGTTTCTCTAGGCGTTGCAGTTCACTCATTACTGAGCGGATGTGGTTACTTGCTGCCACAAAGAAAACCTCATCATCGGCTTCAATGATGGTGGTGCCTTGTGGGCGAATAGGGCGACCTTGACGGAAGATAGCGGCAACACGAGTATCGATGTGCGGCATGTGCTCACGTAAAGCAGACAGGGCGTTACCAACCAATGGTCCACCGTAATAAGCTTTTACTGCTACTAGGCTAACTTTCTGTTCAGCAAAACTCACAACCTGCAATGCACCTGGATATTGAATCAGGCGCTCGATGTAGCTGGTCACTAGCTCTTCGGGTGCAATCAGGTGATCGACTGGGATAGCACCTGATTTGAAGAGCGCTTCTTTCTCTTCTAGATATTGAGGAGAACGAATACGAGCAATTCGGTTTGGCGTATTAAACAGAGAGAAGGCAACCTGACATGCGGCCATGTTGGTTTCATCCATGTTGGTTACGGCAACCAACATGTCGGCATCTTGCGCGCCCGCTTCACGTAGTGTGTTCGGGTGGCTGGCATAACCGTTTACAACTCTAAGGTCGTATTTGTCCTGAAGTTCACGAAGTCGGTCGGCATTACGGTCGACAATCGTGATGTCATTGTTTTCACCCACTAGGTTTTCAGCAAGGGTACCGCCAACTTGTCCAGCACCTAGAATAATGATCTTCATAGCCTTTCTCTTATTTTTTGCCGTTGTAATTCTAGTGATCTCTTTTCGCTTTGATAATGCACTAGAAAGAAACAGCGGCTAAGAAATAAATTCTTAGCCGCTGTTAGTTGTTATGCCTGTTTTACTAGAACTGCGTAGTAGAAGCCATCCATATCTTCTTCACCAGGTAGTATTTGACGACCCGGTTTTTCGATATCAGACCCAACTAGCGTTGCGTTCTCGGTGCGCTCTAAGAATGCTTTCACTTGCAGCACGTTTTCTTGCGGCGTGATAGAACATGTCGCATAAACCATGGTGCCGCCTTCTTTTAGCTGGCGCCACATTGCATCCAAAATCTCACTTTGCAGCTCTGCTAGTGCATCAATATCAGATGCACGGCGTAGCCACTTAATGTCAGGGTGACGGCGGATTACACCCGTCGCTGAACACGGAGCATCAAGTAGGATGCGGTCAAACTGACTGCCTGTCCACCACTCTTCAGGGTAGCGAGCATCACCACAGATTACGTCGGCACGCAGTTGTAGGCGTTCAAGGTTATCGTAAACGCGGTCTAGGCGTTTAATATCACTGTCGATTGCAACCACTTCAGTGTCTTGAGTATGTTCAAGAATGTGTGCAGTTTTGCCACCAGGTGCTGCGCAGCAATCTAGGATTAGCTCACCATCTTTTGGTGTTAGGAAATCAACGGAAAGCTGAGCTGCAGCATCTTGCACCGATACCCAGCCTCTGTCGAAGCCAGGAAGCAAAGTAACGTCACAAGGTGAGGCTAATTTTATGGCATCAGCCGCTTCAGGGTGCAGTGTGTATTCAATGTTTTCGTTTTTAAGCAGTTCAACATACTCGTCACGAGTGTGGTGTTGGCGGTTTACGCGCAGCCACATTGGTGCCTTGCTGTTGTTTGCTTCAACCAATTGCTCCCACTGATCTGGGTAGCTTTCTTGAAGCATTTTTAGGATCCAGCTTGGATGGCTGTATTTGCCCGCATTGTGGCTAACGGCTTGCTCATCTAGCTCTTCTTGATCGCGCAGGTAGCTGCGAAGCACTGCGTTGATCAAACCACTCAGGCTTGGGCCGCGTAGTGTTTTGGTTGCTTCAACTGTTTCAGCAACGGCAGCATGCGAAGGAATGCGCATAAAGCTCAACTGGTAAATGCCTACTAAGATCAGGTGGTGGAATACGCGCTTTTTACCTTTAAGCGAGTTTTCCATCAGTTCGTTAGCGATTGACTCTAAGCGAGGCAGGTAACGAAGTGCGCCGTAGCAAATCTCTTGCAGTAGAGCATGGTCTCGCGGGCGGATCGTTTTTTGAGCCGCAGGGAGAGCGTGTGAAAGAGAGTGGCCTTTATCGACAACTTGGAATAGGACATTTGCAGCAGCAGCGCGAACATTCATGAGGGGTACCGAATATTTATTTGAATACATGAGGGCATCTCTGCCCTCGTAAAGGTTTTCTAAACTGTGTTTTTATAAGCTACACATTTTTAAATACATATTGAGTAGCTTTAAAGCGGTTAAGAAAGTTGAGTACCAACTTCAAACCAGCTTGCACGTGAGTTCAAGATGTCTTGAACTGACATAGCTTTTTTGCCTGGAACTTGTAGCTGTTCCAATACTAGTACTTTGTCGCCAGTCGCAACATAAATACCAGTCTTATCTGCTTTGATGATTGAGCCAGCTGGCGCAGATGTCGATTCTTCATCAACACGTGTCTGCCAAACTTTAATGCTTTTTTCATCATTAGAGCTGCTATCAGTAATCGCAAAGTGACTCATTGGCCATGGGTTGAAAGCGCGCACACAACGTTCGATGTGTTCTGCACTGTCATTCCAATCAATTTTTGCTTCTTCTTTGCTCAGCTTCTTCGCGTAGTTAGCAAGTTCGTCGTCTTGCTTCTCAGCAACAGCCTTACCAGAAGCGATGTCTGCTAAGCACTCAACAAGAGCATCAGGACCAAGGCCTGCCAACTTCTCGTACATTGACGCGCTGGTGTCTGTTGCTTCGATTGGTAGCGTCGCGATACTTAACATATCACCGGTATCTAGGCCGATATCCATCTGCATGATCGTTACGCCAGTCTCTTTATCGCCCGCCCAGATAGAGCGTTGAATCGGAGCAGCACCACGCCAGCGCGGTAGGATAGAACCATGCACGTTAATACAACCCAAGCGAGGCGTATCTAGTACAGCTTGTGGAAGCAATAAGCCGTAAGCGACAACAACCATGATGTCAGCATTCAAATTTGCTAGCTCTTGCTTAGCTTCATCTGACTTGAAGTTTTCTGGTTGGTAAACCGGAATATTGTTTTCAAGTGCGATGTTTTTTACTGGGCTCGCGGTCAGTTTTTTACCGCGGCCTGCTGGACGATCTGGCTGTGTGTAAACAGCAATAACTTCATGCTCCGAAGACAACAACGCCGCCAAGTGACGGGCGGCGAAATCCGGAGTACCTGCGAAGACAATTCTTAAAGATTGACCCAAGGTAGACTTCCTTCTTAATTTAGTAATAGCAGCGGTGATTAACCTTGTTTCTCGTTGAAACGTTTAATCTTCGCTAGCTTATCTTGAATACGTTTGCGCTTTAGTGGCGATAGGTAATCAACAAACAACTTGCCTTCTAGGTGGTCAAGTTCGTGCTGAACACAGATAGCCAGAAGGTCGTCAGCGTCGAATGTGAATTCGTTGCCTTCACGGTCTAATGCTTTAACCGTTACTTCTGCAGCGCGAGGTACTAGAGCTCGAGCACCTGGTACAGATAGACAGCCTTCTTCGATACCATCTTCTCCACGTTTGTCGGTAATTTCAGGGTTGATCAGAACCATAGGCTCGTCACGTGTTTCTGAAATATCGATAACAACGATGCGCTGGTGGAAATCTACTTGCGTTGCAGCAAGGCCGATACCTTCTTCGTCGTACATGGTTTCAATCATGTCATCAACGAACTTTTGAATCTCTGGGGTAACTTCTTTTACCGGTTTCGCCACGGTACGTAGACGATCATCTGGTAATGTTAATACTTGTAATACAGACATATACACTCGAAATATTGAACTGTGCCGAAACAGCTTAAACCTTGTTGGCTCAATTCTAGACATTTTATAGGTCAAATGACAGCATCCTGAAGGTAATTCTCTAATCAGATGTCATATATTCAGACCAAGGAACCTAGGTCATGCGTCATTTTTCTCCCACTTTTTCTCTTATTTGTGCCTCGTTTTCGTTCGCCGTTACGGCTGAAAATAGTGAGCAACCTTTAACCATCAAACAAGATGCACCCGAAGCGTATGTGGTGGTTAAGGGGGATACCTTATGGGATATATCTGCTATGTATCTCGACAGCCCATGGCTGTGGCCGAGGTTGTGGCAGGTCAATCCTGAGATAGAAAACCCTCACCTTATTTACCCCGGAGATAAATTGTCTCTGGTTTGGATTAATGGCGAGCCTGTATTGAGCCTCAAACCCGTCATCAAGCTAAGCCCTAAGATTCGTGTATCAGAGAATAAAGCAGTACCTACCGTGAATGAGGGGCTGGTTCTACCGTATCTACAATCTGACCGCTTGGTTGAGCAGCAAGATATCCAGTCAGCGCAAAGAGTGTTAGGGACCAGTGATGGCAAACGCTTCTTATCGGGTGAAGACCGATTGTTTATTTCGGGAAACCAGCAGCATCAAAAATGGGGTATCTACCGTTCCGTCGAGACTTATCAAAGGCATCAACCTCAAGCGAGTATGACTTCTTTGCGTTTAGTCGCCACAGCGCGCTTGAAAGAGGTGGATGCTGAGTTCAGTAGTTTACAGATAGAGACTCAACTGCAAGAGGTGTTACTTAATGACCTCGTGTTACCAGAACTTGGCGTTGCTCAGGTGAAGCTCTCAACCACATTTTATCCAGCGCCTAATGCTGCGGGGCAGTTTGCTAATATCTTGGGTTCATTAGATGGCAGCCAATACAGTGCAAAAAATCAGGTCGTTGTTATTAATAAAGGCTCACAGGACAATCTTCGCCAAGGCTCTATGTTTACCCTCAGTGAAAGCGGCGCTGTGGTGTTTGGTAAGCAAGGCGAATACAGCTACAAAGAGTCTGCGGCGAGCGATAAGGTGCAGTTGCCAAGTACCTCACTCGGTAGCTTGATGGTAATTCGTCCTTATGAGTATTTTAGCTTGGCCTTGATCACTCAGAGCTCTAAGCCTGTAAGTAATGATATTCTGGCGGTATCGCCTTTGGATCTGGCTTTGAAGGAAGAAGCTAAGGGCACCGAGTGAATGAGCAACAACTGAGTGCTTGGTTAACTCTAAGTTTTGTTCCGCAATTAGGTGGCAAGCGCCTTTCTCGACTGCTGAGCATTGATTCCCCTTTGAATATTGTTGGTTACTCAAGTCAGCAACTGCAAGCGCTTGGTTTGTCTGCCAAGCAAATTGCCTATCTAAGAGAGCAAGCCCCAAGAGAAGTGGAGGCTTGCCTAGAGTGGCAAGCAAGACAACCCAACCATCACATCATTACCCCGAATTGCTCGCATTATCCCAAACTGCTGAACGAGACAGCCTCCGCGCCAAGCGTGCTTTTCGTTAAAGGTCACGTTGAAAAACTGATTGAGCCTCAAATCGCTATGGTCGGCAGTCGCAATGCCAGTCTCGAAGGGTTGCAAACCGCGAAGTCCTTCGCCAAAGAGTTTGTGCAAAACGGTTTGATTGTCACGAGTGGCTTAGCCTTAGGCATCGATGGTTATGCTCATGATGGTGCTCTAGATAAAGGAGGGGAAACTTTCGCGGTGCTGGGCTCTGGATTGGATTCAATTTATCCTGCGCGACACAGAAATTTAGCCGATAGGATCTGTGAAAATGGTGCGTTGATTTCAGAGTTTCGCCCAAGTGCCAAGCCACGACCTGAACATTTCCCTCGCCGTAACCGTATTATAAGTGGGTTATCGCTCGGAACCTTGGTGGTTGAAGCGGCTGAGAAGAGTGGTTCTTTGATTACAGCTCGCTATGCCATGGAGCAAGGCCGAGAGGTGTTTGCGCTTCCTGGCTCTATTCATAACCCAACCAGTCGAGGGGGTAATAGCTTAATCAAAGCTGGAGCATGCTTGGTACAGAGTGCACAAGATGTTCTGATTGAAATAAAGAGTCTGTTAGACTGGTCTATCGATCAGCAACCCAGCTTGTTCGAACCTACGCCCAGTATGGGGGAAAATGAACAATTGCCATTTCCACAGCTGTTAGCTAACGTAGGGTTAGAGGCGACACCCGTTGATATTTTGGCACAGAGAACCCATATACCTGTGCATGAGGTCATGATGCAGCTTTTAGAGCTTGAGCTCTCAGGGCATGTTGTTGCAGTTTCCGGTGGCTATATTCGAAAGGGGAGAGGCTAAGCTATGATGATGGACATACTGATGTACTTGTTTGAAACCTACATCCATAGCGATTCTGAATTGCAGGTGGATCAAGATGAGCTGGAAGATGAGCTTCTTCGAGCAGGGTTTCACCAAGATGATATTTATAAGGCCCTCCATTGGTTAGAAGATCTTGCGGCATTGCAAGATACTGACAACCAAGCGGCGATTACTATGTGTTCCAATACCTCGATGCGTATTTATACCAGTCGAGAGATTTCACGTATTAATATGGAGTGCCGAGGTTTCTTATTGTTCCTTGAACAGATCAACGTACTCACGACAGAGATTCGTGAAATGGTGATTGATCGTGTGATGGGGCTTGAGACGAGCGAATTTGAATTGGATGATCTGAAATGGATTATCTTAATGGTGCTGTTTAATGTGCCGGGTAATGAAAGTGCTTACACGCAAATGGAAGAGCTGTTGTACACCAAAGAGCAAGGTATCTTGCATTAATACAGGCTTGTCATGAGTAGTAAGATTGATCATCAGCTTTTTTCAGCACATGAACATGCATTAGAGCATGAACCATGTCCACAGTGTGGTGGAGAGCTTCAGCTTCGCCATGGTAAGTACGGCCCATTTTTAGGCTGTAAGCAGTATCCTAGCTGTGATTACATCAAGCCTCTGCATCAGAACGATGGCCACGTAGTGAAAGAGCTGGGTGTACCGTGCCCTAAATGCCAAAACGAATTGGTATTAAGGCAAGGCCGCTTTGGGATGTTCATTGGCTGTAGCAGTTACCCAACGTGTAATCACATCGAATCTTTGGACCAACCAAAAGAACAACTTGAAGAGCAGCCACTTGTTGCTTGCCCTGAGTGTGGCAGAGGCCATTTGGTTGAGCGTAAATCTCGCTATGGCAAAACCTTCTATGCTTGTGATAACTACCCAAAGTGTAAGTTCGCAGTAAACCAACCACCTATTATCGGTCGTTGTGAAGAGTGTCAGTTCCCGTTGTTACTTGAGAAGAAAACAGCCAATGGAACCAAGAAACAATGCGCTGATCGCAAGTGTCACCACATTCAATCTCAATAACCTGATGTTATAGACAAAAAAACGGCGCTCACTGAGCGCCGTTTCTATATCCAATAAATGTTCTATATTCATCAAGCAATGTAGATTTACTTCATCTGCTCAGCAAATTCATGCACAGCAGGGTAGGCTTGCTTATCGAGAATGTCTGCCAGTGAGCATAGCGCTCTTTGCAGCTCTGCGTTGTAGTCAGCACTCACGTTAATGTGGCCCATCTTACGACCTGCACGCTTCTCTTTGCCATACCAATGAACATGACAGCCACCTTGAGCCAGAATGGCCTCAGGTAGGGTATCTTCACCAAGAATGTTGATCATTGCGGTTGGGCGAATCAGTTTAGTACTGCCTAGTGGCATACCGCACACAGCACGTAGATGGTTCTCAAACTGACAAGTTTCAGCGCCTTGTTGTGTCCAGTGGCCAGAGTTATGAACACGTGGTGCAATCTCATTCACCAGCAGTGAACCTTGAACATCAAAGAACTCTAGCGCGAGTACGCCAACGTAATCCAAACGCTCTGCAACTGCGGTGAACATGGTTCTCGCTTGCTCTTGCAGTTCAATGTCGTCAATGGCTGTTGATAAGCTCAACACGCCATCGGTGTGAACATTTTCAGCCAGTGGGTACACTTGGATCTCGCCATTGGCACCACGAGCACCCACCAGTGATACTTCGCGGTCAAACGGAACAAACTCTTCAGCAACAATGGCTTGGTTGTCTGTTGCAGCGATGCACTCAGCCATTTCTGTCCAAGTTGACTCAACATTATCTAATGTCTTTAAGCGCCACTGGCCTTTGCCATCGTAGCCGCCAAGTGTGCTCTTCAAGACCATTGGTAAGCTTACGTGAGCAATCGCAGCGTCAAAGTCTTCGCGAGAGTTAATCACGTAGTACTTAGCATTTTTCACGTTTGCTTCGTCTAACAGGGCTTTTTCAAGACGACGGTCACCGCCAGCTTTGATTGCTTCTGTTGTCGGTAAGAACTTACCGCTGCGCTCACATACCTCAAGCACGTCGTGAGAGATATGTTCGAACTCTGCAGTAATGACGTCCGCACGCTCAATCGCATTGTCTAAGCCGTTGCCTAGAATTGCTTGCGTTAATGGGTGAACAATATTTTTGCTGCCAACATCAAAAGCAGAAATTTCAATATTCAGCGGTGCCCCAGCTAGGGACATCATGCGAGCAAGTTGGCCCGCGCCTAACACAAGAACATGCATGGGAATTAGTCCTCAGCAGGGTTTGGATTAGCAAGAACCGTTTCTGTTTGCTCAGAGCGGAACGCTTCTACTTTCGCCATCACTTCTTCATTGTGTGTACCAATGATTTGAGCGGCTAGGATGCCAGAGTTAGCAGCACCAGCTTCACCGATAGCCAGAGTACCTACCGCGATACCTTTTGGCATTTGTACGATAGAAAGCAGTGAGTCCATGCCTTTCAGTGCTTTAGACTGAACAGGAACACCTAAAACAGGTACGCTTGTGAAAGCTGCAGCCATGCCCGGAAGATGCGCAGCACCGCCAGCACCCGCAATAATCACTTTAATACCGCGCTCTTTCGCACTGGTTGCGTAGTCAGCAAGCAACTGAGGTGTGCGGTGAGCAGAAACCACTTTTGTTTCGTACGCCACGCCAAACTGATCCAACATTTCTGCAGCTAGCTTCATTGTTGGCCAATCAGATTTAGAACCCATGATAATACCGACAGTCATCTCAAACTCCTTCAGGTACGATTTAATTAGTGATTAGATATTTTGCGCGCATTATACGGGTAAAACTGCCCAAGGAAAACGTTTGCGTCAGTCTAAGTTGTTAATTGATACATTTTATAAACAAATAGCTTTAGTCACAGTGAATGATAATTTGTACACTTAGCGAGTTCGATAACAGAATTAATGAGGCAACCCTTGGATAACTTTCAACATACTTTGCAGGCATTACAACAAGGTGAAGTCATTGCTTACCCGACAGAAGGCGTTTTTGGGGTCGGTTGTGATCCCGATAATCCACAAGCCATCAAGAAATTGCTCGATTTAAAACAGCGACCGATGGAGAAAGGGTTGATCTTAATTGCTGCGAGTTACGAGCAGTTGCTACCCTATATTGACGAAAGCCAACTGACTGAAGCGCAGTTAGCGACCGTAAAAGCAACATGGCCGGGACCTGTAACTTGGATAATGCCAACCAGCAGTAAAGTAACTGATTGGGTCAGTGGCCAATTTGAATCCATCGCGGTGCGAGTGACGGATCACCCTTTAGTTCAAAGAATGTGTAATGAATTCGGTAAGCCGTTAACCTCGACCAGTGCTAACCTGACAGGTGAACCGCCTTGTATGACGACTGAAGAAGTTCAACAGCAACTGGGTCAACATTTGGTGGCTATTCTCGAAGGTCAAACGGGTGGCCGTGAGAAGCCAAGCGAAATTAGAGATGCAAAAACATCGAAAATATTAAGACAGGGTTAAACTCTGCAAAGGAAGAAAGATGTCAGCAATTGATAAAGAAGCAGTAAAACAGTTTTTACTGAGCCTACAAGATTCGATTTGCCAGCAGCTTGAGCAAGCTGATGGCACAGCACTGTTTGAAGAAGATGCATGGCAGCGTGAACCTGGCGAACGCCTTGGTGGCGGTGGTCGTACTCGCGTGATGACCAATGGTGCTTTATTTGAACAAGGTGGAGTTAACTTCTCTCACGTTGCTGGTAAAGCAATGCCTGCCTCAGCCACAGCTCATCGCCCTGAATTAGCTGGACGTAAGTTTGAGGCGATGGGTGTCTCATTAGTTATCCACCCTAAAAACCCATACATCCCAACCTCACACGCGAACGTACGATTCTTTATTGCCGAAAAGGAAGGGGAAGATCCTATCTGGTGGTTCGGTGGTGGTTTTGATTTAACGCCATTCTATCCTGTCGATGAAGATTGCCAATCTTGGCATCAAACTGCTAAAGACCTGTGTGCACCATTTGGTGATGATGTTTACCAAGAACACAAAGAGTGGTGTGATAAATACTTCTACCTGCCTCACCGAGACGAAACACGCGGTGTGGGTGGTCTGTTCTTTGATGATCTTAATGAGTGGGGTTTCGATAAGAGCTTTGCTTATATGCAGGCGGTCGGTGAAGGCTTTGCAGCCGCCTATCTACCCATTGTAGAACGACGTAAAGAGACGTCTTACGGCGAGCGCGAGCGTGACTTCCAACTTTATCGTCGTGGTCGCTATGTTGAATTTAACCTAGTTTACGACCGTGGCACCTTATTTGGTCTGCAAAGCGGTGGGCGCACAGAGTCTATATTGATGTCGATGCCGCCATTGGCTCGTTGGGAATACCGCTACGAACCACAAGCGGGTTCACCAGAAGCTCTGCTTTATAGCGACTACCTAAAGCCTCGAGTTTGGTAGTTCTTCCTTCCTTATAGGGATAGTGATAGGGTCATCTATATAGATGACCCTTTTTTATTTCTGTTAGGTAAGGATATGATACAGCAAGTAGATCGTTATGCCGTTTTCGGTAACCCTATTGGGCAAAGCAAATCGCCATTCATTCACACATTATTTGCTCGCCAAACCAGCCAACAACTTACCTATACAGCACTCCAGCCAGAACAAGGTGAATTCATCATTGCTGCTCAAGCTTTTTTTAGTGAGGGTGGTAGAGGGTGTAATGTCACAGCACCTTTTAAAGAAGATGCGTATCAGTTCGCTAATCGCCTGACTGAAAGAGCTGAACTAGCAGGTGCCGTAAACACACTTAAGAAGCTCGATGATGGAGAGATCATTGGTGATAACACCGATGGTGAAGGCTTAGTTCAAGACCTTCTTCAACATCAAGTTGCGTTAAAAGGAGCTCGCGTTCTTCTACTTGGTGCTGGTGGTGCTGCTCGAGGAGTGATTCAACCTCTACTCGACCAAAAGCCAAAACAGTTGGTAGTCGCTAATCGAACCAGTTCAAAGGCTGAACTTTTGGCTGAGATGTTTTCTTCACATGGAAACATCAAAGGAATGGGGTTAAGTGATGTTAATGAAGGGTTTGATGTCATCATTAACTCGACCTCGTCTGGTCTAAGTGGTCAGCTTCCTGAAATTTCTGAGATTATCTTCAATTCGAATAGTGCTGTTTATGACATGGTTTACGGATCTGGAACGACGGTATTCAATCAGTGGGCATTAGATAATGGTGTTCACGCTGCTTATGATGGTTTGGGTATGTTGGTAGGGCAGGCCGCTGAGAGCTTTATGCTGTGGCGTGGTCTTCGCCCTGGGACAAAACAGATTTTAAGAGAATTACGTAGAAACTTAGAGATGTAACAAGGTATTTATAAAAAATGAATCAATCAATTCTATTTCCGGATATCCAAGATTGGGATGAAGCAAGTCAATCTATCACTTTCCCAGCACAGCAATCGGGTGCATTGATCGAATGTGTCTTATCTATTGAAGAATTATCACGATTGGCAGGTAAAGAGATAGAAGAGGGCGATCAAGCTTTAGTTATCTTTTCAGAGTTACGTTTCGATATTGAAGAGCTAGCGGAAGAGTTAATAGAAGAAGAGGAGTATGACTCCTCTAATCGGATTCAGATCAAAGCGCTTTAAACTGGAAGCACAGAGTCTAGATAGTCGTTTTTATTCTGAACATAGTTGTCAGCTGACTTCTGTAAAAAGGCACGCTCCTTATCATTTAATGGGCGTGCTTGTTTTACCGGGCTTCCTACATATAGATAACCGCTCTCAAGTACCTTGTTCGGTGGCACTAAGCTACCAGCACCAATCATCACATCTTCTTTAATAACCACACCATCGAGCACGATAGCTCCCATACCAACAAGTACACGATCTTCAATCGTGCAGCCATGCAGCATTACTTTATGTCCGATAGTGACATCATTACCTATTAATAGCGGGTAACCCTCAGGGTTTTCTGCATTTTTATGGGTGACGTGCAAAACGCTGCCGTCTTGGATATTAGTTCTATCTCCAATATGAATGTGGTTCACATCTCCTCGAGCTGCAACCAAAGGCCACACACTAGAGTCGTCACCTATTTTGATATCACCAACCAGTACCGAACTTGTATCTATATAGACACCTTGTCCAATCTGAGGGGATATTCCTTTATAACTGCGTATTGAACTCATAAATCCTCCTTTATATAGGCACCTTAAGCCCTTAATTAAGGGGAATACTAGTGAAAATGGGGTGTTTTGAACAAAAAACGCTCGAACAATCAAAAAAGTAAGAAAAACTTCAAAAAGGGCTTGCCAGTGTGATCGAAATCTCTATAATGCCACCT
>NZ_JBFSPI010000072.1:0-26055 GCF_041464685.1 Vibrio sp. 10N.237.312.B06 | reverse complement strand
CAGCTCGGAAGGATCCTTCAACCGATCACTTTGGCTTTAACTGATCGGCATTAGCACTAGGCCGCTTCTTTCTAAACACTTTCAATCAATTCAGCTTTTTCAAACCATGAATTACTTATCTTTGTTCATGCGTTTTTCCATTTTGTCCGCACATTTAGCCATGCTATCTTGCTGGATTTCTTTCAGTTGAGTCTTCTGTTCAGGTGTTAGCACGCTCATCATTTGATGTTGCTTCTTCAGCATGGTTAAACGACGCTCTGTTTGCTTCTCTACCATTTGGCTTGCTAGGTCGTTTGCCGCCGCTTCATCAAAGGTATCGGCTAGAATTAAATCTTGAACTTTCTCGTGGTGCGCTTTCATCTGCGCCATCTTGTCCGCTTTATTACCTGAATGTTTTGCTTTCATTTCAGCACGGTTCGCTTCACGCATCTCTTTTAGCTCTGCTTTTTGAGCATCCGTCAGATCCAGTTGGCGCATCACTTTTTTGTCAAAGCCGCCACACTTGCCGTGCATGCCTTTGTGGTCACCTTTATCGCCACCGCCATATGCGAACGCGCTTGCAGTACCTAACATAAGTGGAAGTGCCGCAGCTACTAGTACAAGTTTCTTAGTCATTTTCATAATTTTTGCCTCAATTCGGTATAATCAGTCATGTGTTGCGTTTGTTTTCAGCGCTTAGATATAGATTAGTCTTTCCCTCGTAAAGCGACGTTTAGAAAGCGTAAAGAATCGTAAAGAGTGAAAGTTGACGAATAATTAGCAGTATTATTAACCTATAAACAACTGATTAAGGCTTCCCAATGGCGAACATTCTTCTTATTGATGACGACACCGAGCTAACCGGCTTACTTAAAGACATACTGAGCTTTGAGGGATTCACTGTTTCCGAAGCCAACGACGGCTATGCGGGGTTGGAAGCTATCAATGATGAGATAGATTTGATTCTTTTGGACGTGATGATGCCGCGCCTTAACGGTATGGAAACGCTAAAGAAACTAAGAGAAAATTGGGAAACGCCAGTACTGATGCTGACAGCTAAAGGTGAAGAGATCGACCGTGTTATTGGCCTTGAGCTTGGCGCAGATGATTACTTGCCAAAGCCTTTCAGTGACCGAGAGCTGCTCGCTCGTATTCGTGCCATCTTACGTAGAACGCAGATCAACACCGCTCCTAAAGCAGCCAGTGATAAGATTCAATATCAAGACATTGAAGTGTTCCCCGGCAAGCAAGAAGCTTATTGTAATGGCCAGCTTATCGATCTTACCACCACCGAGTTCGCTTTGCTGAGTCACCTAATCCAGAACCCAGGGCAAGTGATCACCAAGGAAGCGTTGAGTTTGGATGTGCTGGGCAAAAGGCTTGCAGCATTTGACCGTGCGATAGACATGCACATATCCAACCTACGTAAAAAAATCCCAGAACGCAGTGACGGTAAATCTCGCATCAAAACCTTACGAGGCCGTGGCTACTTATTGGTAGAGGAAGATTAATGCGTATACCTAAAATCACCAGCTTATATGGACGTATCTTTGCTATCTTTTGGTTCACCATGTTACTGGTGCTTTTGTCGGTACTGTCACTTCCCCATTTAGACCCGCGAGTGGCGCGCGATGTGCCTGCCGATCATCTCGATAAACTCGAACGTATCGCTAAATTCACAGAAAAGCGCTACGCCAAAGAATCTAACCTGGGAAAAATAGTGTTCCAACTTGAGGCACCGCGTAGCCGCAAGGATTCTCGTGCTCGTATTTACCTAACCGACCTTGAAGGCGCAGTCCTTACATCGAAAAGACACTCAAATTACAAACTTAAAGCGATTCGTAATTTTGTTACCTCGATAGATAACCCTGAATTACCCAAGCAAAAGTTATACGGACATTACATGGTAGCAGGGCCAGTGCCGATTACACTCGCAGGTGAAGAACTGTTGATGTACGCCGGAGTAAAGTGGAATCAACCTCCTCCATTTTTGCTGCGCTTATTTGATAGACCTTTACAGCTCTTGCTTGCGGTAATGCTAGCAAGTACCCCACTGCTATTATGGTTAGCTTGGGCATTGAGCCAACCTGCTCGTAGACTTGAACGCGCAGCGCAACGTGTGGCGAAAGGTCAGTTTGAGGTCGATCCCACACTCGAAAAAGGCACCTCAGAATTCAGACAAGCGGGTGAGAGCTTTAACCAGATGGTCGAAGCGGTTAATCAGATGATTTCGGGGCAACAACGCCTACTTTCTGATATCTCACACGAGCTACGATCGCCATTGACCCGCCTACGCATGGCGAATGCACTGGCGATTCGTAAACAAGGTGAGAGCCAAGAGTTAGAACGTATCGATATGGAAGCTCAGCGATTAGAGCAAATGATCAGTGAACTACTGACGCTATCACGCATGCAGGTCGACAGCCACATTACTCGTGAGGTTCAACCTATTTCGAGCTTATGGGAAGAGATCTTAAAAGATGCAGAATTTGAAGCTGAACAGATGGGTAAATTACTGACGTTTTCGGAGATCCCAGAGCGTTCTATTTCGGGTAACCCTAAGCTACTGATGAGTGCCTTGGACAATATTACGCGCAATGCTATCTACTACGGTAAAGACCAAGTCGATGTGCAATTCGATGTTGTCCAAGATCGGCTAACGATTTGCGTCAATGATAATGGCGATGGTGTGCCTGATGACGAACTGGATTCAATCTTTAGGCCTTTCTACCGCGTTTCAACCGCTCGTGATCGTAACTCCGGCGGCACAGGGCTTGGGCTTACCATTACAGAGAGTGCGATTCGTCAACACAGCGGAACCATCACTGCAAGCCGTAGCCAGCTCGGTGGATTACAACTCAAAATCACCCTGCCTATCCTGCCAGTGTAATACCCCCACAAAGATCACAGTTGATAATGATTTCCATTATCATTATGGTAAGTCCTCTAATTAAGGAGGATTTACCATGTCACACTCTTTTCCTGCTCTACCCTACGCCTACGACGCCCTAGAACCTTACATTGACGCTAAGACGATGGAAGTGCATTACAGCAAGCACCATAGAACCTACTACGATAAGTTTGTTGCGGCGATTTCTGGCAGTGAACTTGAGCAGCAATCTCTGACCGAGATCTTCGCTAACATCTCTCAGCACAGCCCTGCCGTTCGCAACAATGGCGGCGGTTACTACAACCATATTTTATATTGGAACTGCATGGCTCAAGATGGCGGGGGTGAACCGGCAGGTAAACTTGGCGACGCGATCCAAAGTACTTTCGGAGATTTCGAGACGTTCCAAGATCAGTTCGCTCAAGCGGCAATCAATACCTTCGGTTCAGGCTTTGCTTGGTTGGTAGTAGAAGAAGGACAACTGAAAATCATCTCGACCTCAAACCAAGACAACCCGTGGATGGATACCATCGCCAGCAACGGTGAGCCGATTCTTGCACTGGATGTCTGGGAACACGCCTACTACATCAGCTACCAAAACCGTCGCCCTGATTACATCAATGCATGGTGGAACGTGGTGAATTGGAATGCGGTTTCTGAAAACTACGCACAAGCACTCGCGAATAAAGCGTAAGCCAATGGTGGTGAACTGTACTCACTCAGCTTGCCACCGTATACTCTGGCTATCTTTGATTATTCTTGTGAACCAACATGTTTGATATCGCTCTATACGAACCTGAAATTGCGCCCAATACGGGTAACATCATCCGCCTATGTGCTAACTGCGGCGCAAACCTGCACCTGATTGAGCCGCTTGGCTTTGATTTTGAAGAGAAGAAAGTTCGTCGTGCTGGCTTGGATTACCACGATCTAGCGCGTGTTAAGCGTCACAAGAACCTAGAAGCCTTTCTTGAGTATCTAGAGAATGAACGCGAGGGTGACTTCCGCATCTTTGCTTGCACGACAAAGACCACAGGTCACCACGTGGATGCGAAATTCCAACAAGGTGATGTGTTGATGTTTGGCCCTGAGACACGTGGCCTGCCTGCAGAGTTCATCGAAAGCATGCCAATGGAACAACGCATTCGTATTCCAATGATGCCAGATGCGCGTAGCCTCAACCTATCTAACGCGGTTGCTATTATTGCATTCGAAGCGTGGCGACAAATGGGCTTTGAAGGCGCGGTATAACCGAACGCTCACCCCCTGCTAGCAATAAAAAAGGCTCTTACCATTATCACTTTCTTGCGAAGGATAAAGGTAAGAGCCTTTTCTGTTTTTCCCTCTATATAAAGAAGAGAGAAAAAACGGATTAGTTTAAGCGGTTACGATCGTTGTCATCGTCTTTCTTCTCAAATTCACCCTCAAAGGTGTTGCCGTCTTTTGATTGATCTGATGGGTCGCGATTGAATGGGTCTTGTCCAAATGGACTCTGACCAAAACCAGCCTGTCCACCCGCATGGAAACCGCCAGACATATTGGTCACCACCATTTTTTCCATCATTTTCTTAGCAATCATCGCTCTTGGTGCTGGTAGCAATACCAACATACCGAGTGCGTCCGTCATAAAGCCAGGAGTCAGCAGCAATACACCAGCAACCGCAAGCATCACGCCTTCAAGAATCTGTTGTGCTGGCATTTCGCCTTGTTGTAATCGACCTTGCACAGACATAAGTGTTTGAATGCCTTGGCTACGAACAAGCGATGCACCAACAAATGCAGTAATCAAAACCAACGCAATAGTTGGCCACAATCCTAAGAAGCCACCAACTTGAATAAATAGCCCAATCTCAATGATGGGTACGAAGATAAATAGTAATAATAAGATAGGAAACACACGCCCTCCTTTGTTACATCCAGTTTACGCTGAAAGCCCTATCAATCTCAAATTTATCCTGTAAATAAGCGTGTTTATTGACCGAGAATAACTTTGCAAAATATTGACGAAACAAAACCGAAAAAGGTGATCAACTTAATATTTTTATGCGCTAAGTACAGTATCATGTGCCACATAAGTCAGGACGGATTTATCAGCCCAATATTCTAGCGAACGGAGTATTTGCACACAGAATAGGCTAATAACTAACTATATAATCAGAATAATTCTCTAAGGATCCTGTTATGGCTAATCTATCAGAAGCTCAAGTTGAAGCTCCTCAAGCTACTCGTCTCGAAGAAGATCTACTAGGTCAACGTCATGTTCCGGCTGATGCTTACTACGGCATCCACACTCTACGCGCAGTTGAAAACTTCAACATCTCAAATGTAACGATCTCAGATGTACCTGAATTCGTTCGCGGTATGGTGATGACAAAGAAAGCAGCGGCTTTAGCAAACAAAGAGTTAGGTGTAATCCCAAGCGAAGTAGCTAAATACATCATCGAAGCTTGTGACCTCATTCTAGACACTGGTAAGTGCATGGATCAGTTCCCATCGGATGTATTCCAAGGTGGTGCTGGTACTTCTGTAAACATGAATGCTAACGAAGTAGTGGCAAACGTGGCTCTTGAACTTATGGGCAAAGAAAAAGGCCAATATGAGTTCATAAACCCAAATGACCATGTAAACCGCAGCCAATCAACTAACTGTGCTTACCCTACGGGTTTCCGTATCTCAGTTTACAACAGCGTTCGTAAACTGATTGACGCTATCGAATACCTAAAAGGTGCATTCGAGCTTAAGAGCCAAGAATTCAACACAATCCTGAAGATGGGTCGTACTCAACTTCAAGATGCAGTACCTATGACGGTTGGCCAAGAGTTCCACGCTTGGGCTGTAACCATCAACGAAGAAATCAAAAACCTAGAATACACTTCAAAGCTATTGCTTGAAGTTAACCTAGGCGCAACGGCTATCGGTACAGGTCTGAATGCAGCTCCGGGTTACCAAGGCCTAGCAGTTAAACACCTAGCGGAAGTAACTGGCCTAGAGTGTGTAGCGGCTGAAGATCTTATCGAAGCAACATCTGACTGTGGCGCATACGTAATGACGCACGGTGCACTTAAGCGCCTAGCGGTTAAACTGTCTAAGATTTGTAACGACTTACGTCTTCTTTCTTCAGGCCCACGCACTGGCTTTAACGAACTAAACCTACCTGAACTGCAAGCTGGCTCTTCAATCATGCCAGCTAAAGTAAACCCAGTTGTGCCTGAAGTAGTAAACCAAGTTTGCTTTAAAGTTCTAGGTAACGACAACACGGTTTCTTTCGCGGCAGAAGGCGGTCAGCTTCAACTGAACGTAATGGAACCTGTTATCGCACAAAGCATGTTTGAGTCTCTAGACATTCTAACAAACGCATGTGTGAACCTACGCGACAAGTGTGTAGACGGCATTACTGTGAACAAAGAAGTGTGTGAATCTCACGTATTTAACTCTATCGGTATCGTCACTTACCTAAACCCATACATTGGCCACCACGAGGGTGATGTTGTTGGTAAGATCTGTGCTGAAACAGGTAAAAGCGTTCGTGATGTAGTTCTAGAACGCGGGTTATTAACCGAAGAAGAACTTGATGACATTTTCTCTGTTGAAAATTTGATGCATCCTCAGTATAAAGCAAAACGCTACGAATAACGTTAGCGAAAAAGGGCTCCAAACGGAGCCCTTTTTTAGGCTCCAATACGGTTAACCATGTTAATTTTGTGGATTTCTATTGGTTGCACTTTTGCGAAATAGAATCTAAACCATAGAACTATTATGTGAACATTCCAGCGGCGAATGTTCACATAATAAAATCTAAAATGAGGTGTTACTTATGATTGCAGTAGAACTATTTGTCGTCCTGCTCTTTATCTTTTTGGGGGCCAGAATTGGCGGTATCGGTATTGGTTTTGCCGGTGGTGCTGGTGTTATTGCCCTTTCACTGATTCTTGGCGTTCCAACAAGCCAGTCTTTCATCCCGATCGACGTAATCTTGATCATCATGTCGGTTATCACCGCAATTGCTGCTATGCAGGTTGCTGGCGGTATGGACTGGTTGGTACAAATTGCAGAAAACTTTTTGCGTAAACACCCTGAACGCATCACCTTTTACGCGCCGATTGTGACCTTTGTAATGACACTAATGGCCGGTACTGGTCACACAGCATTCTCTACGCTTCCTGTAATCGCAGAAGTAGCGAAAGGCCAAGGTGTTCGTCCTTCCCGTCCACTGTCTATCGCAGTTGTAGCCTCTCAAATTGCTATCACAGCTTCGCCAATCTCGGCTGCCGTTGTCGCTTTCGCAGCAATGCTGGCACCCTTTGGTGTTGATTACCTAACGCTATTGATGGTTTGTATCCCAACAACCTTCATCGCTTGTATGGTTGGTGCGGTTGTTGCTAACTACATGGGTAGCGAACTGAAAGACGATCCTGTTTACCAAGAACGTCTAGAGAAAGGTCTAATCAAACTGGCGACAGAAGAGAAACGTGAAATTCTACCAACAGCGAAGAGAGCAACGTACATCTTCCTAGCAGCGATTGGTTTCGTGGTTTGCTACGCAGCGGCTATCTCTAGCTCTGTTGGCCTAATTGAAAACCCAGCGCTTGGTCGTAACGAAGCGATCATGTCTGTGATGCTAGCAGCAGCAGCGGCTATCGTGATGTTCACTAAGATTGATGCTGCGAAGATTTCTTCAGCGCCAACATTCCGCTCTGGTATGACAGCGTGTGTTTGTGTACTTGGTGTAGCTTGGTTAGGTTCAACGTTTGTAAACGCACACGTTGCTGAGATCAAAGACGTAGCAGGTGCTCTGCTGGCTGACTACCCATGGATGCTGGCTCTTGTTTTGTTCTTCGCTTCTATGCTGCTTTACTCTCAAGGCGCAACAACAGTTGCACTAATGCCTGCAGCTCTAGCGATTGGCGTAGCACCACTAACAGCCGTGGCTTCTTTTGCTGCAGTAAGTGCACTGTTCGTACTTCCAACTTACCCTACGCTACTGGCAGCGGTTGAGATGGATGACACAGGCTCAACGCGTATTGGTAAGTACGTATTTAATCACCCATTCTTCATTCCTGGTGTGGTAACAATCAGTACAGCGGTTGCACTCGGCTTCGCATTTGGCGGCCTATTCATCTAGTAATCACTAATGTTCTAAACTAAAAAAGGAAGCTTCGGCTTCCTTTTTTGTTTTCTGCTCAATGTGTTATTTGATACACGTCAAATAACCGTTATAAAATTCAAAAACCAACTAAAAATAAAGTTTGAATAAAATTCCAGGATTATTCAACCCAACTAATAACAACACTTACCAAATCAATCTCCCCTCGCTTTCATCTAATCCACATCGAATATTAATCCAAACTAACTAACCAAAAAACCTTGCTGTTTTTATGCCATTTTCAAGCCATCTTATTGGCCACTATTTTTGTGAACAGCACCAAACTTAAATAGTTAGGTAAGGAATAAAATAACCGCAGCTAAATTAAATCTAAATTCATTTGGATTGATAAATATAAAAATAACCTTAATTTAAAGTCAGCAACTTTATATCGTTGAGTGCTTTATAAGTGTCCATGTATTTACAATCTATAAATCATTAGTCGCTAATTCACATCACTTCTATTTAAGATGATGTAAGGAGATAGCCATGACAACTCAAACGATACCAAGCGAGAAAAAAAAGGGCGGCTTCTTTGCCAACTTTAAATTTCCTTCTGCCTACACCATTCTATTTATTCTGATTGCGTTCGTCGCTCTGCTTACCTGGATTGTTCCAGCAGGCCAATACGACCGTGCAATGAATGAAGAGCTAGGCCGAGAAGTACCCGTAACCGGAACCTATCAAGCGGTAGAAGGTAACCCTCAAGGCGTGATTGATGTACTGCTAGCGCCTATTGATGGCTTCTACGACCACAATAGCTATGAAGCAGCGGCTATCGACGTTTCGCTGTTCATCTTAATCATTGGTGGCTTCTTAGGACTAGTAACCAAAACAGGTGCCATTGATGCTGGCATCGAGCGCGTTACCGCCCGCTTAGAAGGGCGAGAAGAGTTGATGATACCAATACTGATGGCACTGTTTGCCGCAGGTGGTACTGTCTACGGCATGGCGGAAGAATCACTGCCATTCTATACATTACTAGTACCAGTAATGATGGCAGCTCGCTTTGACCCTCTAGTTGCGGCTGCGACGGTATTGCTTGGCGCAGGCATTGGGGTGCTAGGCTCTACCATTAACCCATTCGCGACCGTTATTGCTGCCAACGCCTCTGGTATTCCATTTACCGACGGTATCGCGCTGCGTATTGGAATGCTGATTATTGGTTGGGGTATCTGTGTCGCCTACGTCATGCGCTACGCAAGAATGGTACAAGCCGATCCAACAACATCGATTGTTTACGACAAATACGAAGAGAACAAAGCGCACTTCCTTGGCAACGCAAGTGGTGAAAAACTGGAGTTCACCGCGACTCGCAAACTGATCCTGGCCATTTTTGGTGGCTCTTTCGCTGTCATGATTTACGGTGTATCCGTTGCTGGATGGTGGATGGCAGAGATCTCCGCGATGTTCTTAGCAGCGACTATTATTGTCGGTATTGTGTCTCGCATGAGCGAGGAAGAGTTCACAACTAGCTTCATTGACGGTGCTCGAGACCTACTGGGCGTTGCGCTTATCATAGGTATCGCAC
This sequence comes from Vibrio sp. 10N.237.312.B06, assembly GCF_041464685.1. Taxonomy (NCBI): domain Bacteria; kingdom Pseudomonadati; phylum Pseudomonadota; class Gammaproteobacteria; order Vibrionales; family Vibrionaceae; genus Vibrio; species Vibrio sp. 10N.237.312.B06. The sequence goes on along the minus strand of NZ_JBFSPI010000072.1, from coordinate 16,512 downwards.
GTGGTATCGTAGTCGTAATGGACCGCGGTATGATCACCGACACTATTCTTTTCTCAGCAGAACAAATGGTGACTGGCCTTTCTTCAGTTGTCTTCATTAACGTGATGTTCTTCTTAGAAATTCTACTGTCATTCTTAGTACCTTCGACCTCTGGTCTAGCAGTGCTGACTATGCCAATCATGGCGCCATTAGCCGATTTTGCTGGCGTAGGTCGTGACCTTGTTATCACCGCTTACCAATCTGCATCTGGCTTGGTCAACTTAATCACTCCAACCTCTGCAGTGGTAATGGGCGGCTTGGCGATTGCTCGTGTCCCTTACGTGCGCTGGGTTAAATGGGTGATGCCATTAATCGGAATCTTGATGGTGTTCTGCATCGTTGTACTAAGTATTGGTGCGCTTATCTAAAACCTACACACCACCTTCTCGTTCAAAGCCGCTTTCTTAGCGGCTTTTTTATTGCTATCTCCCTCAGAGCCAGTCCCAAAACAACCTCACGAGCTGCACACACTCTATTTTAAGCCTCTCTATAGCCAACCTCATCAGCCAACCTTAAACAACCCAAGGACACCTTCGACAAAGCGTAAATCAACGTTTTAATATTGATGTTAAGGCTAATAAAAAATAATCCATTCCTCTCCATTATGTTTATAAAGATATTTAGTCATTTATTAACGTTAATTATATTTAAAGTTATTCACCTTGTAATAACCAAAGGGGAAATAAATGCTATTTTTTTAGAAAACTGGCTTAAAAAAACCAATTATAAAGTGTGACCACAACAGCTTTATTCGCATTTATTTTGTTAATAAATAATTAATTTCACATCCAAAATTAAATATCTAAATAGAAACTTTGCATACTTCCAAGCTAAGTACATTCTTATCAATAAAACTATTATGCATATAATCCCTAACAATTTTAATTCTAGGAAGGTTCATCAAAAAAGCGTGCATAAAGTTCCCTAACAGCTAACTATTTAGAATGTAATCGTCATGACTAAAAGTGCATAAAGTTTGTTAAAACCCTTAATTTTAAAGGGCTGCGGGATAAAAAACGATTTGTGATAGATCTCTAAGAATACCTGAGTAGCAGGCGTAGTATTAATTCCAGACAAGAGATATGAATAAAATAATTCATTATTCTCCACTGAAAATAAATAATTACTCTTAGCGATAAAAGTAATTCAAATATATAAGAGAGAGACGATCATGAGTAAGTTCTATGTAGGTTCTGAAATAGGTCAATTGCGCCGTGTTCTAGTTCACCGCCCAAGACGCGCACTGACTCACCTAACACCCTCTAACTGTCACGATTTACTATTTGATGACGTACTGGCTGTTGAGCGCGCAGGTAAAGAGCATGACGCATTTACTAAAACGCTACGTGATCAGGGTGTTGAAGTTCTTCTTCTTACTGACCTACTAGCAGACACACTAGCAGTGCCAGAAGCGAAAGACTGGCTACTAAGCTGCCAGGTATCTGATTACCGTTTGGGTAAAACATTCGCTAATGATGTGCGCTGCTACTTGGGCGACTTACCAAACTTAGAGCTAGCAAAAATCCTAACGGGCGGTCTGTCTTACGCTGAAATGCCAATGAAATCATCTTCAATGATGCAAGGCATGCACGCACCAACTGACTTCATTATCGAACCTCTACCAAACCACCTATTTACTCGTGACACATCTTGCTGGGTATACGGTGGCGTATCTATCAACCCGATGGCGAAACCTGCTCGTCAACGTGAAACAAACCACGTTCGCGCTATTTACCGCTGGCACCCAACATTCGCAGGCGAAGACTTCATTAAATACTTCGGTGATGAAGAAAACATCAACTACGACAACTCAACAATCGAAGGTGGTGACGTTCTTGTTCTCGGCCGTGGCGCGGTTCTTCTCGGTATGTCTGAGCGTACAACAGCACAAGGTGTTGAACACTTAGCGTCTAGCCTATTCAAACACGGTCAAGCGACACAAGTTATCGCAATGCAGCTACCAAAACACCGTTCTTGCATGCACTTAGACACCGTGATGACTCACATGAACGAAGATACGTTCTCTGTTTACCCTGAAGTGGTAAGTAAAGACGTGCAGTGCTGGAACCTAACTGGCGATGAGTCAGGCGCAGTGAAAGTGAAAGAAGAAGGCTACTTCGTAACAGCTATCGAGAAAGCACTTGGCGTAGACAAGCTAAACCTAATCACAACGGGTGGCGACAACTTCCATGCAGAACGTGAGCAGTGGAACGATGCAAACAACGTTCTAACGGTTAAACCTGGCGTTGTTATTGGCTACGAAGGCAACACATACACCAACGAAAAATACGACAAAGCAGGCATCACGGTTCTTCCGATTCCAGGAGACGAACTTGGTCGCGGTCGCGGTGGTGCACGCTGCATGAGCTGCCCAATTGAGCGTGATGGTATCTAATCACTAAGACGAAACGGCCAAGTTGAACGACCTTAAATAATCTCAACTTGGCCAAAATGAGAGAACACAATTATGACTAAGCAAACTGTTGTTGTTGCACTCGGCGGTAATGCCCTACTTCGTCGCGGTGAGCCGTTAGAAGCCGATGTTCAACGCCGTAATATTGAAACGGCTGTTAAAACCATCTCTGAAATCGCGAAAGTGTACAACGTGGTTCTAGTGCACGGTAATGGTCCACAAGTTGGCTTACTTGCTCTGCAAGGTTTGGAGTACAAAAAAGTAAACCCGTATCCATTGGATGTATTGGGCAGTGAGACTCAAGGCATGATCGGCTACATGCTGATGCAAGAGTTCAAAAACTACCTGCCTGACCGCAACATCTCATGCATGTTGACGCAAATGACCGTTGATCCAAACGATCCTGCATTCGCAGATCCAACTAAGCCAATTGGCCCGATCTACGAAGAAGCAGAAGCGCGTGAGTTAGCGGAGAAATTCCACTGGATCGTAAAACCAGACGGGCAACATTTCCGTCGAGTAGTGCCAAGCCCACGCCCTACTGGCATTGTTGAACACGAAGCGATCACTCAACTTATCGATGCAGGTCACCTCGTAATTTGTACTGGCGGTGGTGGTATCCCAGTGAAAAAAGAAAATGGCAAATTAGTCGGCGTTGAAGCGGTTATCGACAAAGACATGTCAGCGGCTTTCTTGGCGAAACAATTGGATGCGGATGCACTACTTATTCTGACCGATGCTGACGCTGTATACCTTGATTGGGGCAAACCGACTCAACACGCACTGCGCAGTACTACACCAAGTGAATTGGCGAAGTTTACATTTGATGCAGGCTCAATGGGGCCAAAAATTGAAGCATCCTGCGAGTTCATTCAACAAGGCGGCAAAGTAGTTGGTATCGGCGCACTCGAAGATGGTTTGCAAATCCTGCAAGGCCAAGCGGGCACCAATATCACCAAAGGTTAATGCACTAGCGAGCTTTATCATCTTGAAAAACTTAAAGCTTGAGAACCTTAAGTCTTGAAAGCTTTTAAAGCTTGCGAAAACAGAATCAAACGAAACAAACAAAACCGAACAACTTTAACTAAAAATTGAATCGCGCTTTCTTGAATTTTATTTCCCTGTAACAAGGAAGCGCCTAAATCTAAGAAGGAATACATCATGGCTTTTAACCTACGCAATCGTAACTTCCTAAAACTACTAGATTTCACTCCACGCGAAATTCAACACTTGTTAGATCTTTCTATGGAGCTAAAAAAAGCGAAGTACAACGGTTACGAACAGCCAACACTGACTGGCAAAAACATTGCGCTTATCTTTGAAAAAACCTCAACTCGTACTCGCTGTGCATTCGAAGTAGCAGCATTCGACCAAGGTGCTCGAGTTTCTTACTTAGGCCCATCTGGCTCTCAAATTGGCCACAAAGAATCAATGAAAGACACCGCTCGCGTTCTAGGCCGTATGTACGATGGCATCGAATACCGCGGCTTTGGTCAAGAAATCGTTGAAGAGCTAGGCGCTTACGCTGGCGTTCCTGTCTGGAATGGCCTGACTGACGAATTCCACCCAACACAAATCCTAGCTGACTTCCTAACTATGACGGAATACGGCCGTGGCAAGCAACTGCATGAAATCAAGTTTGCTTACCTAGGTGATGCTCGCAACAACATGGGTAACTCTCTAATGGTTGGCGCTGCGAAAATGGGCATGGACATTCGCCTCGTTGCTCCAAAGCAATTCTGGCCAGAAGAAGAGCTATTAGCTCAATGTCGTGAAATCGCAGAACACACTGGCGGCAAAATCACGCTAACAGAAGATGTTCAAGAAGGCGTGCAAGGTTGTGACTTCCTATACACCGACGTTTGGGTATCAATGGGCGAAGCAAAAGAAGCATGGGCTGAGCGTATCAACCTAATGATGCCTTACCAAGTCAACATGGACATGATCAAAGCAACAGGCAACCCACATGTGAAATTCATGCACTGCCTACCTGCTTTCCACGGCGAAGATACAACTGTCGGCAAACAGCTTGCTGCTGAATATCCGCAGCTTAAAGATGGCGTAGAAGTGACGGATGAAGTGGTTGAGTCTGAATACTCTATCGTATTCGATGAAGCAGAAAACCGCATGCACACCATCAAAGCAGTAATGGTTGCGACATTAGGCAGCTAATTACCTAAGAAACTAAGAAACTAAGAAACTAAACAGTTAAGACGTTAAAAATTAAGAAGCTAGGCACTCACTTGTTCGAAATACGTTGATAAGTTAAGTGCAATGACAGGGAAATGCGGGTGGCGTTCTTGGGATTTTGACCTTGAATAAAACTCGCATTTTTTTTCATGCGGTTGAAGAGATAATTTCCTGGAAAACCCTGTAAGTCTTAGCCCCAACAAAGACTTAAATGGGAGTTCAAAATGGACGTAATCTCGCATAAAAATCTATTAAATGAATACTTTACAGAAAGTATTGCATGACCTTTCTATCTGAGTATAATCCTCCGCAATTTGTCTTAAGAGAGCAAAAAATGAACCGCAATTTTTTCGCACATGATTGTCAGCCAATACGCCTTAGAACGGCGTTGGTGTCATTTTTATTTTGCTCTATTGATCATTTCGAAGCCTCCTATTTTTAGGGGGCTTTTTTTTGTCCGCAATTTGACTGTATGCATAGAAAAAGGAAGACCCGTTATGGCGCATTCGTTATTTAACAAGCACATCATCTCCATTCCAGAGCTATCTCGTGATGAACTGGAGCTTATCGTCGATACTGCAGCAAGACTCAAAGCAGAACCAAACCCTGAGCTGCTGAAAAATAAAGTCGTTGCGAGCTGCTTCTTTGAGCCTTCAACTCGAACTCGCCTCTCATTTGAAACCGCAGTTCAACGCCTTGGCGGCACAGTCATCGGCTTTGATAATGGCGGCAACACATCGCTGGCGAAAAAAGGCGAAACACTTGCCGATTCCGTTCAAGTTATTTCATCTTACGTGGATGCCTTTGTGATGCGTCACCCACAAGAAGGCGCAGCACGTTTGGCCTCTGAATTTTCTAACGGTGTGCCAATTGTGAATGGTGGCGACGGTGCAAACCAACACCCAACGCAAACCTTATTGGATCTGTTCTCGATTTACGAAACGCAAGGCACGCTCGATAACCTCAATGTGGCTTTCGTCGGCGACCTAAAATATGGCCGTACCGTACACTCTTTGACGCAAGCACTATCAAAATTCAATAACGTGCGTTTCTTCTTTATCGCGCCAGAAGTGTTAGCGATGCCTGATTACATCTGTGAAGAATTGGAAGAGATGGGCATCCAATACAGCACCCACAGCAGCATTGAAGAAGTGGTGCCTGAATTGGACGTCCTGTACATGACTCGCGTACAGAAAGAGCGCTTTGATGCGTCAGAATACGCGCACATGAAGTCGGCTTACATTCTAACGGCCGATACCTTGAAAGATGCACGCCAGAACATGAAGGTGCTTCACCCATTACCACGCGTCGATGAAATCACAACCGACGTAGATAAAACGCCACACGCTTATTACTTTGAACAAGCTGAAAACGGTGTATACGCTCGCGAAGCCCTATTGGCCCTAGTTCTTAACGACACTTTATAAGCAGGAGAAACAGTCATGGTTAAACAAACTCAGCTACAAGTAGAAGCGATCCGTAACGGCAGCGTGATTGACCACATCCCTGCTCATCTTGGTATCAAAATCCTTAAACTGTTTAAGCTACACAAAACAGAACAACGCATCACCATGGGATTGAATCTGCCATCATCTGCGCTTGGTCATAAAGATCTGATCAAGATTGAGAACATCTTTCTGACCAAGGAACAAGCCAACCAATTGGCTCTGTATGCGCCGCAAGCGACGGTAAATCAGATTGAAGAGTACAAGGTGGTTAATAAGCTAACATTAGTACTGCCAGACCAAATCAACAGTGTGTACTCTTGCCCGAATAGCAACTGTATTTCGCACGGTGAACCCGTTGAAAGTAGCTTTAAAGTGCAGCTAAAACACGAAAACGTCCAACTAAAATGTCACTATTGTGAAAAAGTATTCTCCCGCGAGATCATGAGTGAAATACGCTAGCCCTTAGCGCTCTTACCTTCGTAAAAGAAACCGCTCAAACTACATGGATATTTATTCCTAACCCGGAATAAATATCCACTTACCTAAAGAATAAAACTCCACAAAAAAAGCAAATAACCAGAATTTTGTTTGGTGATCACCTTCAAAAAGATAACTATTCTTTAGTGGTAGACTGGATGAATAGAAGATCATACATCACGCATACCCTTCCTATTTATTTCGGGATTCATCGGTAAGCCCTAATTAACAATCGTACTCTACGGCTTTGGGAGTGCGTTCTGCGCTATGGACAAGCGATATCAACACGTTGACCTTAAGGAGTTGTTCATGAACCAAATCACTGAGCACGGTTGCTTGTATTCAGCTGAAGATAAAACACTGACCGCAGCGTGCAAACGCTTACTACAACAGCAAAGCTTCTCGACCCAGAACCAGCTGCGAGAGAAACTCGTCGACATTGGTTATACAGGCATTAGCCAGTCGACTGTGTCTCGTATTTTGTCACAACTCGGTGTTGTCAAAATCCAGAATGCCTGTGGTAAAAAGGTTTACTGCATCACGGTTGAAAGCGCGCCTGTGCGTGTCGATGCGTCAATCTCATCACAAATCGAATTAATTACTCACAACCAAGCGATGGTGATCGTAAAAACAAACCCTGGTTGCGCACAGTTGGTCGCAAGATTAGTCGATATCGACCCACATACCGAGATTATCGGTACGGTTGGCGGCAATGACACCGTGCTAATTATTCCGAAAGACACCACGAATATAGATGCTTGCGAACAAGTAGTAAGAGCACGCTTAGGAGTGGCTTAAATGTCTTATTGGCAAAAGCTGACAACTCATGTTGAGCGACTGACACTCTCTCGACTGCCCCAGAAAATAGCCCACCCGCCTTAGGGGATATTTGTTTACCGATGAAACTAATCACAAACTATTACGGTCTGATTGAGTTAAGATACCTTCAACTCCATTTTGATGACTAAATAGTATGCGACGACTTGCCACATTACTTTTTGTTTGTGTTTCCCTGTTCACCCAGCCTGCGTGGGCGCTTTTTGGAAACGACAACGCCGAGCCAAGCTTCGGAGGCAATAACAACGGTTTTGTCCCTGTAGACCAAGCTTTCCCTTTCAATTACTACCAGCAAGACGGCAAGGTCCTTCTCGACTGGCAAGTAAAAGAGGGCTACTACCTCTATCAACATAGCCTCTCGTTCACTGGCCAAAATCTCACTATCGGCAATGTTGAAATGGAAAATGGCCAACCACACCAAGATGAATTCTTCGGTGAGGTGAGCATTTATACTCAGCCGTTATTCGTGCAAGTTCCTCTACAGAGTTACCAAAATGGCTCACAGCTGATCGTTAAGTATCAAGGCTGTGCAGATGCTGGTTTCTGTTACCCACCAGAGATCCGAGTAATCGACATTGAACCGTTTACTGCGACGAGTTCTGGGGATATGAAAAGCAGTGATGTGCAAAACAGTGGTGCTTTACAAGGTTCTTCTGATGCTGCTGGTGAAGCTGACAATTCAGTACAAGCCTCTTCTCCTACCGCTGACGCAGCAAGCAATACCACTCAACAAACCAATGCTCCCGTTTCAAAAGAAGCAGGCTTAGCCGATAAGCTGGGTGACAGTTGGTGGACGCCACTATTATTCTTAGCTCTCGGTGTTGGCTTAGCCTTTACGCCGTGTGTTCTGCCTATGTACCCAATCCTAACCGGTATCGTATTAGGCGGCGGCAAGCTCAGCCAAGGTCGTGCGCTGATGCTGTCCTTCATCTACGTGCAAGGCATGGCGCTGACCTACACCTTATTGGGTTTAGTGGTTGCTTCAGCTGGCATGCAGTTCCAAGCTGCGATGCAACACCCTTACGTATTAATCGCGCTGAGTGTTCTGTTCGTGACGTTGGCGATGTCGATGTTCGGCGTTTATAACCTACAACTGCCAAGCAGTATCCAAACTTGGCTTAATAACCAAAGCAACAAACAACAAGGTGGTAATACCTTGGGCGTGTTCGCAATGGGCGCTATCTCTGGCTTGGTGTGTTCACCTTGTACCACAGCGCCACTGTCAGGCGCGTTATTGTATGTGGCTCAAAGTGGCGACCTATTAACCGGAGCGATCGCTCTGTATGCGTTAGCGATGGGTATGGGTATTCCGCTGATTTTGGTTGCGGTGTTTGGTAATAAGCTACTACCAAAAGCAGGCAGCTGGATGGACAAGGTGAAGATCGTATTCGGCTTTATCTTGCTGGCAGCGCCTATCTTCCTGCTAGAGCGAATTATTCCTGAATTGTGGGCAACGGTACTTTGGTCTGGTCTTGGGTTCATCGCCTTTGGTTGGCTTTACCACAGCAAGAATGCACTGCCATTCGGTGGTTGGAAACAGAGCGCTGTAGGTATCATCGCGATGCTTGGCCTGTTCGCATCAGCTCAACCTGCACTCAATTACTGGTTCGCAGAAAAGAGCGTTGTGGTTGAGCAACAAATCCAATTTGCCCGCGTCAACACGGTTGAAGAGTTAGAAATCCAGCTCATCGAAGCCAAGAAACTCGGCAAACCAGTGATGCTCGATTTCTACGCCGATTGGTGTGTGGCATGTAAAGAGTTTGAGAAGTACACCTTCCACCAAGCAGATGTTGAGAACAAGCTTTCTGATTTCGTCCTGCTTCAGGCTGATGTAACGAGAAACATGCCTCAAGACATTGAACTGCTTAAACAATTGCAGGTACTCGGGTTGCCAACCATAGAGTTCTGGGACGGCAAGGGTAACCATGTTCCAAATGCTCGTGTGACGGGCTTTATGCCTGCCGATGTATTCTTAAAACACATGCAAGACCACCAGCTATAGCGACGACATTCGTCTAAATACAAGCACTAACGAAAGCCGCACCGCCCCTCCGTAACGAGATGGCAGTGCGGCTTTTTTGTTATTCAGAGTAACGCTTTCTTATTCTGGGGATAAAAGTCGATATGGTTCAGACTTTTAATGCATAAATATTGTCCACATACTCAATCAGGATGATAATAAATATTAACTAAATTGTTAAAAGTATGAACGTCATGGACTCGACCTATACCATCATCATTGCTGATGACCACCCTCTCTTTCGCAACGCCCTGTTTCAGTCAGTTCATATGGCTATCAGCGGTGCGAACCTGCTTGAGGCTGATTCTCTCGATGCCTTACTGACTCTACTAAAAAAAGAAGATGAACCCGACCTGTTGCTTCTCGACCTTAAAATGCCGGGAGCAAACGGGATGTCGGGCTTAATTCAACTGCGTGCTGAATATCCAGATTTACCGATTGTGGTGATATCAGCCAGCGAGGATGCCAGCGTTGTCACTCAAGTGAAAAGCCACGGTGCGTTTGGTTTCATTCCTAAGTCGAGTGATATGCGTGAATTGGTCAGTGCACTGAATCAAGTGCTGAATGGCGACCCGTTCTTTCCTGAAGGGCTTATCACCAATAATGCAGCCTGTAGCGACCTTGCGGAAAAGCTTTCCACACTGACACCTCAACAATACAAGGTGCTAGGGATGCTTTCAGACGGCTTGCTAAACAAGCAAATCGCGTATGAATTGAATGTTTCGGAAGCGACCATCAAGGCACATATGACAGCCATCTTCCGTAAACTGGATGTGAAAAACCGAACTCAAGCAGTTATCTTGCTACAAGAAGTCCACAACTAAGCTTCGCTTAAATTCTCTTCTAAAGTCGTCTTTGGTAAACATAAACCCAACCTGACGACTTTATGATCATCTATCTCTGCAACCACCCAAGTAATGTCATGCCACACAAAACTATCGCCTAATACAGGGTGGGCACCAAGCTCTCGCTCAGCCAATTGTTTTAGCGTCATTTCTCGCTCTTCTTCCGAGCCCAGTTCAATACCATAACAATCACTGACCGCTGCAACCGATAGTTCGACATCCAGGAAGAAATCACCAAAGAATCGAGCGGCCTCTTCAGCTAGAGGAGCCTCACTGAATAGCGCACTTAAGCTATCTAGGTCTTTATCTTGACCAAGCACACAGAGAATATCGTTCGCCTCTAACACGGTGCTACCCGATGGGTGAAGCAAAGCATCTTTTCTAAACAGTGCCGTAATTCGCGTCCCTTCAGGCATAGACAAACGCTTAAGCGGTTCACCAACACACCACTTTTCCTCTTTCAGCTTGTAGACAAACATCTCCCACTCACTGGTCGGATAAATCTCCATGCCAGTACGAGAAATCGGTGTTGGTGTCGGTGGTAAGGTCACCTGAGCCAACCTCGCCACTTTCATCAAACTACCGCCCTGAACAATCAGCGAAACCATAACCACGAAGAAGGCGATATTGAAGTAAAGCTGAGCATTGGGCAGGCCAGCCATCATCGGGAACACCGCCAAAATGATCGGCACAGCGCCACGTAAACCTACCCAAGAAACAAACCAACGTTCTTTGGTGGTAAAGCTTCTGAACGGCAGTAAACCCAACCAAACAGACAACGGGCGAGCAAACAAGATCATACCGAAAGCCAATGCTAACGCAGGAAGTGCAATGTCCATCAATGTCGATGGTGTAACCAATAGCCCCAGCACCAAGAACATCACGATCTGGCTTAGCCACGTCATGCCATCAAGAACATTAAGGATAGAGTGTCGAGAGCGCGTCGGACGATTACCAATGAACAGACCGACTAGGTAAATCGATAAGATGCCACTACCACCAAGCATGTTAGAGAACGCAAACAGAGCCACGCCCCCACTGAGTACCAGAATGGAGTAAAGGCCATCAGCCAGTTGTACTCGATTGATTAAGCTCCATAGAACCCAGCCGCCGCCAATACCAACAAGAGTACCGATACCAAACTGCATCGCAAAACTTTGCAGTAGGAAGTTCATTCCCATCTCAGCGTCAGGGTTACCTAACAGCGCAATTAAAGTCACCGTCAGGAAGACCGCCATTGGGTCGTTAGTGCCTGATTCGATCTCTAGAGTTGAACCCACACGCTCATTGAGACTCTGTCCTTTCAGCAAAGAGAATACCGCTGCCGCATCGGTTGAACCAACAATCGCCCCGACCAAGATGCCCTGCATTAATGACAAGTCAAACAGCCAAGCCGCCATTAATCCGGTTAAGGTTGCTGTACATGCGACACCTATCGTCGCCAGCGAGAGCGAAGGCCAGAAAGCGACCTTGAAGCTCGCCACCTTGGTTCGCATACCGCCATCCAACAGAATCACGGCAAGCGCAAGGTTACTCACCAAGTAGGTCAGTGAGTAATCATCGAAATGAATATTACCGGGTCCATCTTCACCCGCTAACATACCAACGAACAAAAAGATCAAAAGAATAGGAACGCCCAATCGAGAGGACACTTGTGAGAAAAGTACACTGATGGCGATGAGTACGGCACCAGTCAAGAATAAGTGGTTAATGGTTATTGCGTCCAATTCGTTCCCCCAAAGAATAAAATCCGAGCTTTAAGCCTGTTGATCTTTTGCCGTTTAGCAAGGCACGGTCGGTGAAAGTGCCGTAGTTACTATAACAAACTTATGTTTCGCTTCGTGTCATAAGCAGGGCTAAATACAGTTTCTCGGTCATTTAGTTGTTAAATTTTATGACTCGCACTCTAATTCATCCCTCTTTGTTAGACCTTTGGCTAATTTAACAATACTGTAACATCGCATTTTTCTATGGTTATGTCTCCTAGCTCCCATATTTCAGTACATTAGCGCTAATACCATCCCGACTAAAGTTGCACAGATCCCTTGACTTATCCTTGCTACATTCTAAATCGTAACATTACGTTAACACGCTATTTTACAAAACGGTTTCACAAAAACGGTTTCTACGAAAACGGAATAAAGGAGAAGGCAATGGCGTTCGAATCTACGGAACATGCTCAAGCCTACTGGAAGGAAAACTTGGGAATAATGGGAACACTACTCGCAATATGGTTTGTGGTGTCTTACGGCGCTGGCATCTTATTTGTGGATGTCCTAAATACCATTCAATTTGGCGGATTTAAGCTAGGTTTTTGGTTCGCTCAACAAGGTTCAATTTATACCTTCGTGGCGTTGATATTTATTTACGTTGTTCGCATGAATAAGCTGGACAAAAAATACAACGTACAGGAAGACTAGAGGCTAGAACATGGATATTCAAACTTGGACGTTTATTCTCGTCGGTATTACTTTCGCAGTCTATATCGGCATCGCAATCTGGGCTCGTGCTGGAACAACGAGTGAATTCTACGTTGCTGGCGGCGGCGTACACCCAGTAGCAAACGGCATGGCAACAGCCGCTGACTGGATGTCGGCAGCATCATTCATCTCAATGGCAGGTATCATCTCATTCGTTGGTTACGACGGTGCGGTTTACCTCATGGGTTGGACAGGTGGTTATGTACTACTTGCGCTATGTTTAGCACCTTACCTACGTAAGTTCGGTCAGTTTACGGTTCCTGATTTCATCGGTGAACGTTACTACTCGAAAACAGCACGTATGGTAGCGGTATTCTGTGCAATCTTCGTATCATTTACGTACGTTGCAGGCCAGATGCGTGGTGTTGGCGTTGTATTCTCTCGTTTCCTAGAAGTTGATATTAACCTAGGCATCATCATTGGTATGGGTATTGTGTTCTTCTACGCAGTGCTTGGTGGCATGAAAGGCATCACTTATACGCAGGTAGCTCAATTCTGTGTCCTCATTTTCGCCTTCCTTGTTCCAGCAATCTTTACCTCAATCATGATGACAGGTAACCCACTTCCACAAGTTGGTATGGGCTCAACGCTATCAGGTACAGATGTATACTTACTTGATAAACTGGATGGACTAACCGAAGAGCTCGGATTTACAGCCTATACCGAAGGTAACAAGAGCATGGTAGATGTATTCTTCATCTGTGCAGCTCTAATGGTAGGTACTGCCGGTCTTCCACACGTAATCATTCGTTTCTTCACGGTACCAAAAGTACGTGATGCTCGTATCTCAGCGGGTTGGGCACTACTGTTCATCTCATTGCTATACACAACAGCGCCAGGCGTTGCAGCCTTCGCTCGTGTAAACATGATCGAAACGATTAACGGCCCAGACATGCAAGGTGTCGCAGCAGCAGAAGCACCAAGCTGGTACAAAAACTGGGAAAGCACTGGCCTAGTTGGTTGGGAAGATAAGAACGGCGATGGCAAAATGTTCTACTCGGGCGATGAACGCAACGAGATGAAGATTAACCGTGACATCATCGTACTGGCCTCTCCAGAACTAGCAAAACTACCAAACTGGGTTGTCGCACTGCTTGCAGCCGGTGGCTTAGCCGCAGCACTATCAACAGCCGCGGGTTTACTATTGGTAATCTCAACGTCGATTTCACATGACTTGTTGAAGAAAGGCTTCAGACCAAACATGACCGACAAGCAGGAGCTGTTAGCCGCTCGTTTAGCTGCCATGATCGCGATTGTAGGTGCAGGTTACTTGGGTATTAACCCACCAGGCTTTGTAGCACAGGTAGTAGCGTTTGCCTTCGGCTTAGCCGCAGCATCCTTCTTCCCAGCGATCATCCTAGGTATCTTCTACAAGAAGATGAATAAGGAAGGCGCAATTGCAGGTATGTTGTCAGGTATTGCCTTCACAGCAAGCTACATCATCTACTTCAAGTTCATTAACCCAGCAGCAAGCACACCGGAAAACTGGTGGTTTGGTATCAGCCCAGAAGGCATCGGTACGCTAGGTATGTGTCTAAACTTCGTAGTATCAATTGCAGTGAACAAAGTGACCGCTGAAGTTCCTGAAGATGTACAAGAGATGGTTGAGAACATTCGTTACCCGAAAGGTGCTGGTGAAGCTCACGACCACTAAGCACGACAACGAAACAAAGATGTTTAGCAAAAAAGAATCAGTACTTACATTGTAGGGATTAGGTACTGACTCCAGAAAGCCGATACTTCATGTATCGGCTTTTTCTTTTCCCCTCCATTTTATAAAAAGATAAACAAAGGGTTGTTTTTAAAATCTCATTTGATAATAATTATCATTAACATCCATTGAAGAGATGCAAATAATGATGAAAGAACAGCAGAGTCTCTATTCGAGGTTTTACAAAGCACAAGATCGCTTTGCTTCATTAGAGCAAGTTCAAGGCCATGAGCCGTTTGTGATTCGAGACTACATCGAGTGTGCACTCACGCTTTCCGCTTACTATGAAAAGCATGCCGCCCAAGAAAACATCTTGTTGTGCGAGCTGTACCTGCGCCAAGTTTTCTTCCATTTGATAGAAGCGATTGAGTCTCCAGAACGCAGTTTCGCCTTTCGTCATATCTGCCTAGACTCTATTCACTCACCACTATTTTATTTGAAACGACACTACTGCCAGCAGCCACAAGGCCAAGCGCGTTTCTTGAATCTCAGCCAAACACTACAACAAGTCCAAGCCCCACTTAGCTAACAAGGATAGAAGATGACCCTACAATTTCGGATTGAAAAAGATAGCATGGGGGAAGTTAAAGTCCCTGCTGATGCGCTATATCAAGCACAAACTCAACGTGCCGTGGATAACTTCGCGTTTAGTTCGCACAAGATGCCAGCCAGTTTCATTCAAGCACTGGCGCTGATTAAGCAGGCCGCCGCCGATACCAACGCTCAGTTAGGTTTATTAGAAGGTGATATTGCCAACGCGATAGCCGAAGCTAGCCAAGAGATCATTGAGGGTAAACACCTCGAGCAATTCCCTATTGATGTTTACCAAACCGGTTCTGGTACAAGCTCCAACATGAATGCTAACGAAGTGATTGCGACACTCGCTTCAAGAAGCCTGCAAGGAGACGTGAACCCGAATGATCACGTAAACATGGGGCAAAGCAGTAACGATGTCGTGCCAACAGCAATTCAAGTCAGTGTCGCTTTGATGGCAGAAAATAAGCTACTGCCTGCACTTACCCACCTTTCTGCGGCACTTACCGTAAAACAGCATGAACTTGCTGAGGTAGTCAAAACTGGCCGTACCCATCTAATGGATGCAATGCCGATTACCTTTGCTCAAGAGCTTGGTTGTTGGAAATTTCAGATTGAACATGCCAAGCAAGCGATAGAAAGCAGCTTGCCAGCAGTCAAGGCGCTTGCTCAAGGTGGCACAGCGGTTGGTACGGGGATCAATGCCGACCCACGCTTTGCCGATAAGTTTGCAAGTAACCTGTCTCAATCGACAAAGATCAGTTTTACCTCGAGTGAAAACTTCTTTTTTAACCTCAGCAGCCAAGACGCGATCGTTGCACTGTCAGGTCAGCTCAAAACTGCAGCAGTTGCGATCATGAAGATCTCAAACGATCTTCGCTGGATGAATTCAGGGCCGTTGGCTGGCTTAGGGGAAATTGAGTTGCAGGCTCTACAACCGGGCTCGTCTATCATGCCTGGCAAGGTAAACCCTGTAATTCCAGAAGCTGCAGCCATGGCGGCGGCTCAAGTAATAGGTAATGACACCACCATTACGATTGCAGGCCAATCGGGTAACTTCCAATTGAATGTGATGCTGCCCGTTATTGCTCATAACGTATTAGAAAGCATTGAGTTGTTAGCAAACAGTTCAGTCGCACTGGCTGATAAAGCAATTTCTACCTTCATGGTACGCCAAGACAACCTCGATTTGGCACTGTCAAAGAATCCAATTCTGGTGACCGCACTTAACCCTGTGATTGGCTACTTGAAGGCGGCTGATATTGCCAAGAAAGCCTATAAAGAAGGCCTACCAATTCTGGATGTCGCAGAAAGAGAAACCGATCTTAGCCGAGAAGAGCTCAGCAAACTGCTTGACCCAACTACACTCACTCAAGGCGGTATCGCGGGTTAAAGTAAATCGGTCATCCATAACCGAGCGAACAGATCGAAAAAGGCCTCAGCTGAGGCCTTTTTAATATCTATGTACCGTCCTAAATATGGTTGACACATTTCCAACATGAAATTGGAGAGTGTCAT
>NZ_JBFSPI010000071.1:0-26160 GCF_041464685.1 Vibrio sp. 10N.237.312.B06 | reverse complement strand
GGCTACTTCTCCCTCGCCGCGATTAAAACGCTTTTATCTCGAACAAAATTTAACCGCGAAAGGTCAACACGCCCTAATCTCATTCAGCAGCAAATACATTAAAGTCGATTGCCCAGTTTAGCCTGTGCCAAATGGTAGCCTCTGTCTATCATCTCTTGTGAACGATCAAACTCTAAGGTGCCACAGGCATTACGTGGGATTTCAAGCGTAATATCGGCAGGATAAGCGGCCAATTTTTGGCGAGCAATGGTCGATTGCATCGCATCAAACGCTTGGTTGGCAATGTCGTAGGCAGCAAAATTGAAGCTCATTTTACTTTTTACACTGCTACCTAGATTATCGATAAAGTGAACAACCTTCTCATGCAGATTGCTCTCTTTTGTCGGTAGGGAAACCGGTATCACTTCCTGTTGAACAATTTCAGGTTCGCCGCCTAAGTTCACAGCAAGAGTAAAGTCTGTCTTATCACCAAAGGTAGGCGCAATCGGTACGGGATTGAGTACCCCGCCATCAATCAGCGCTCCGCCATTAATCACATGAGGAGTGAAGAACAATGGCAAAGAGATAGAAGCGCGAATGGCATCAAACAGAGAGCCTGATTGCAGCCAAACCTCTTTTTCATCGGCGACGTTAGCGGCAACCGCGGTATAAGGGATAGGCAGTTCTTCAATTGAAATCTCACCGATCAATCCACGCAGTGTATCGATGATCTTGTCCCCTTTGAAGATACCACTCGATTGCCATGAAAAATCCAACATCATCGCCATATCCGATTGGTCGATACTGGTGACCCACTCTTCAAATTCATCCAACTTACCCGCCGCATAGACACCACCGATAAGTGCGCCAATTGAACAGCCAGAGATAGATTTTATCTGATAACCATGCTCAATTAACCAACGGATGATTCCAACGTGAACCAAGCCTCTTGCGCCACCACTGCCAAGTACCAATGAGACCGTTTTTGCCATCGTATTAATCCTTTAAATCATGAGTTCTTAAAATAAAAACTATATCACTTCGTGTAACCTTAAGCAGTGTAATGCTTTGAAAACTGACTCAACTGTGTATCTAAATGTATCTGCGAAATAAAAGAGAGGCTGATGATTTGGCCTATGGAAAAATCGTTGTTCGAGCGCAAACAAATATTGAGACATTCTCTGATTTAATTGGCCGCTTTACTCAATTCGCAAAGACTTAAAGCAGCAGACACCCGTGTGATCTTGCTTGACTTTACATTCACTCACCAAAACGGTTTTGAGCTCTATACGGGCTCGACGTAAGCGCGCCTTCACAGCTGGTAGGCTGAGTTGATATTTCTCTGCGTAATCTTTTTGTGCCATGCCGTTGAGGTCACACTGCTCTATCACATCACGTTCTTGATCGGTAAGTTTCACCAGAACCTTGGGAAGGCACCGTTGAAGCTGAACCATCGCTGGGGAAATATCCGTAGGCATCACAAACTCATTAATGTTTACCGAATGTATTTTCCGCCTTAATTGGTCGACAAGGTGGTTTCTGGTCATCTTAAACAGCCATGATTTACCGTCCTGCAATGTACAGAAACGCTCACTATTTGCCATGGCTTTCAGAAACACTTCTTGCATGATGTCTTCCGCTTCGTGCGGATTTTGGGTTTGTTTTAGTAGCCATCCATAAAGACTAGGTTCTGCATGATTCCACGCGTTCATCAAACATTTCATTCTTGAACCTCAATTATTCGTCGCGCGTGCTCATTCACAAGAATTCTGCATGCGCGACGCTCTTTCCTTGCTTTACGCTACAACATTTTCTTTGAGTAAATCGCGAACCAGATCAACAGATGGCACCGACCCCATGTGTTTTAACTCACCATTAATCGCAACACCCGGTGTACTCATGATGCCTGCTTTCATAATGGCTTCTAAACTTGTGACTTTTTCAATGTCGACTTGCTGCCCTAGCTCTTGTGCGACCTCGGCAAACCGTTCTGCTGTGACGACGCAGTTCTTACAACCTGAACCATAAACTTGAATGCTTTTCATATCAGACTCCTGTGAGCATTTGCTCTGCTGTGATTAATAGAAGAAATTAAACAACCAACCCGTGATGGAAATCGCCACCAGCAAGTAACCCGCGATTACACCAAGCAATCGGTATTGCATGACTTGTTTAAGCATCATGAACTCTGGCAAGCTCACTGCGACCGCTCCCATACAAAACGCAAGCGTGGTTCCTAGTGGCATGCCTTTGTCTATCAACGACGCCATGATTGGCACAATGCCCGTCGCGTTGGTGTAAATCGGAATGGCACTGAGTGTCGCGAGTGGCACCGTCCACCACCGGCCGTGTGCGAGGTTTTGCTCGAACCAATCCGCCGGAACAAAACCATGAATAAACGCACCAATACCCACACCAACAAAGACCCAAATCCAAATGCGTTTGAAGATGGTACTGGTCTCGTTCACAGCAAATTCATGGCGCTGTTTAAACGTCATTGGGGTTGATTCAATCGACGTTTGAGGCTGTTCATCTAACTCATTGGCTTTTTGATACGCTTCGGCAAGGAAAGGTTGTAACCAACGGTGGACTTTAAAAGCATCTAAGACAAAGCCTGCAAAAATGCCAAGCGACATACCAATCACAATGTACATGATGGTGAATTTCAGCCCAAGGACACTGCCAAGCATGATGATCACCACCTCATTAATCAGAGGCGACGTAATAAGAAATGCGATGGTCACACCAATAGGAATACGTGCAGAGACAAAGCCCATGAACAGAGGGATAGAACTGCACGAGCAAAACGGTGTAATCGCACCAAATAGCGAACCAAGGAAGTAGCCAACACCGCGGCGCTTACCTTGTAGATATTGGCGAACTTTGTCCACACTCAAACTGGCTCTCAATGTGGAGATAACGTAAATCAACACGACCAATAAGACTAAGATCTTACTGGTGTCTTCAATAAAGAAATGAACACCTTCTGCCATTGAAGTATTGGCTTCCAAGTTGAAAATGGAATACGTCAGCCAGTCGGCAAAGTAGGTAAAAACATCCAACATAGTGGCACCCTCTAAACGATTTACCTCTATCACGTTTGAGGTCGAAAAAGGATGCACACTTTTTAAGATTATTTTTTGGTTTTGATTTTCAGGCTCGATTTCAGAACAGGTTAACGTGGCAGTTCGTTGTTGAAAGTGACTTTGTTGTTCCTGAGATTAATGGCCGACAAATAAACAGACACATACTCTCTACCGAGTCTAATACTAGTCGGCTTGCTCTACGACTAATGTCTAACCGACTGACTCTATTTGTTTTTTTTGGTTTGGTATAAGGTACTAACAACTAAATGTTAATGAATCTTTAACTATAAGTTGACGCATTGTTTGCGCTTCTGCGTGAGTCAACAACGTTTGTTGGAATAACACACCTCAGAGTGTGAACGAAAGGAATCAAAATGAGCACTACTTTAGAGTCCGCACATATACAAACAGAGAAGCCTCAAGCCAATGAGGATGAACTCACCTATGAACAACAACACAAACCAAGCTCAGAGTTTGAATCCCGAGAACAGTATCTAGAGCACGAATTGCAAATCATGTCGCCTAAGCGCTGGCGTCCAAATTTGCCGTTTAAAGATTATCGATTTGAGATAGAAGACACCATACCAGCGATGGCAGCGACCATTGGTAAAGTGGTTATGGTGGGTGCGATTGCAGCCACCTTTGCTGGAGCTCTCGGGTTAAATGAAGATTTTGTTCTAGAAAACGTCCGTTATGAACTCCTCATCGCCTCTGTTTTCATCATCCTTTTCTCTGGTTTTCTATTGCCGACTGCAAACCTCGCAGGTACACACGGTCCACTTATCCCTTTGATTCCGATTGTGGTTGCAGCAGGTGGGCACCCGATGGCGTTTGGCTTATTGATTGGCGCTTTTGGATTACTCTTAGCCATCAGTAAAGGTGGCAGTATGTTAGCCAACCTCACCAGTAAAGGCGTGTGTGGTGGCTTGCTACTCTACCTTGGCTTTGTGGGCACTGCTTCTCAAGTAAAAAAACTGTTCGCTTGGGCTGAAGGAATCGGCATGAGCCACATCGCTTTTGTTGTGATCTTTTGCACCATTATTCTGTACGCGCTATTGGAGCACTTCCGTAAGCGTTGGTTAGCGGTACCTCTTAGCTGCTTGCTGGGTGGTACGATTGCATTTGCCATGGGTGCACCATTCGCTTTCCACACTGAGCCAGGCTTACCTAACATGAACCCTATGTATTGGTGGGGAGAAGATACAGGTTGGATGCTAGGTCTACCGACGATTGAGCACTTCATGGTAGTACTGCCGTTCGCGATTCTTGCGGTAGCGATGTGGTCACCAGACTTCTTAGGGCATCAAGTATTCCAAAAGATCAGCTACCCAGAGCGCACTGAAAAAGTACACATGAACATTGACGACACCATGACCACTGCGTCTATTCGTCAAACGTTTGGTTCTCTGCTTGGTGGTACTAACTTTACGTCTTCATGGGGGACTTACATCGTACCAGCGGCGATTGCTAAACGCCCTATTCCTGCTGGCGCTTTGCTCACGGCTCTGTTCTGTATCATCGCCGCGGTTTGGGGTTACCCGATGGATTTGGCTATCTGGCAACCGGTACTGTGTGTTGCGCTGATTGTTGGGGTATTTGTGCCATTGCTAGAAGCTGGAATGGAAATGACGCGTGAAGGAAAAACCACACAGTCGGCAGCGATTGTTGTATTTTCTTCAGCGCTCGTTAACCCTGCATTTGGTTGGGCTCTCACCATGCTGTTGGACAACTTAGGCTTAGTTGGTTGTAAAGAACGTAGTAGCGAACTGAGCAATATGAGCCGTTGGGTATTACCAGGCATTATGTTTATTGTACTAACAAGTGTAATGGCGTTGGTTGGCCTTCTACCAGGGATTCCAGCGATTATCCCAAGCTTTCGTTAAGCTAGATTAATCGTTAACTTCGCTAGAAATACAAAGGCCTCGTACATGCGAGGCCTTAGTTTTTCTATCAAGGGTTAATAGCCCTACTTCACTGGCTTTAATTCATTCGGGTAATGAAGGTTTGTTCATCATCGACAAAAGCCACGTAATCGCCATGATAGATGAAAACGCGCCCTCTGCCCTCAACGATACACGCCAGTTGTGGGTTCAAATCTTCTTCAAGATCTTTGCTTTGGTACGTGCCAGTATCTGTGATGACGCCACGAAGTGTCGGTAAAAACCCACAGCTGCGCTTGGCTTGATCAATCAGGCTTAATTCACTGCTAATAGAGAAGTAAGACGGGATAGGACCAGCATCTTCGATAAACATCGGTTTTCGTTCTTCAAAAGCTGTAATCACCAGCCAGTCGATGCCGTTCACATGATGGATAAACATTGTTTATAAATACCTAGATTCTCGATAGTTCTGATGCGGGGATTCTATCACTATCAAGTACAGAAAGTGGGAGAAATTGAGTTTCACTCGGAACACAACAAGGCACCGCAATCGCGAGACCTCAGTGTTCTAACGAACCGTTACAGCTACCCTTTAACAACGACAGCACCCTACTTCACTGGCTTCACCGCTTTCGTCACGTTGTATTGAACGGTTCTAGCATCAAAAACTCCCCCTCAAATGAAGTTAAACGATCTCTTTAGATTGACGTCCGAGGGGGAGAACATTCTTTGTCGCTGAACATACAGCTGCACTTTTCACGATCGGTATTCAGTTCCTCCCCTTTCCCATTAGCAACAAGAGATTGGAGATGTAAGCCAAGGGGAGGTTAGGAGGGGATTTTCAGCCGATTCTCATGTGTATCTACCACTTTGATTCGCTCTACAGAACACAAAAGGCCTCGCACACGCGAGGCCTTGTTTTGTCTAAGTTTCAACGAACGATCAACGAAGTAATTGGCGATGGCATAACCAAATTAACTCGAGAGCCATTCATCCAGTACTTTGATGAATTTAGGATTAATGAGATAACCGATGGAAGCATGGGGATTGCTTTTTCCGTTGCGAATATTGAGGTTGTAAATGGGGTGGATATCTTTCATTCCGCCGGGTATCAGACCCAGTTTGAGCATATCCTTGAAGTCATTTTTAATTTTGCTGTCATGAGAGATAAAATCATCTTCTGCCGATATGTTTATCCATTGCTGAATGTTTAAAGGGTACTTCTTCTCATCTTTCAAGCGACTCCCTTTTAGCCTATCTTTTACGTTTTCATCGCCTAACGGTGACCCAAGCGTCAGCAATAAGTTGACCTTCTTGTCCGCACCATAGTCGTATCTATACTCACCGTAATGAGACAGCTTCCATAACACGTCATAACTGATCATCGACCCAAGGCTGTGCGATACAATCATCACGTCGTCCTGATTATCAAGCGCTTCCTTCAGTTCAACCATTAGCCTATGCCTGACATCGCTACCAAAATAGGTATCTTCATTTCAATAATGCGCCATGTCCGGCGCGACCATCGTGATGAGTGACTCTGCCGCACCCAATCGCCCAAATATTGATGAAAAAGTATCTGCTAACGCCTCTTTTAGAAAACCAATTTTAGATACCTTGTTATACGTTGTTTTATTGAACTGGCTTGTCTTGTACTTTTTGAGTTCAGACAGCGCTTGCTGTCGACTTGTAGGGTCTTCCGTTAGTTTCTCTAACAATGTGTTTGATAGTTCACCGTAATAGACAAACCGTTTATCGACATCTTTAAAAGCTTGTAATGAACTTGAGTCTCCACAATCTCGCAGCAAGCCATGTTCTATAGCCTCGTACCAGAGTGCTTGAAGGGGAGCTTTATCGGGCTTTTGAGCGCGACCATGAATGAATATGATTTTCTTAGCCATAGCAGGACGTCCTAAACAGATAGTTAAAATGATTATCAGTAGAAAGCACCACTAGATTCGGTCAGCCCTACTAATCACAGTGATGCTAATTACGTATCTAGGAGTGGTTGATAGAGCATTTATATAACTATGAGGCCGTCGTTTAAGGACCATAAACGAATGAACGATGCGATCATTACTCGCAAATTGAAATGAATGTATCTAGCAAAACCTCCAACTACCAAAAAGGCCTCGCACACGCGAGGCCTTAGTTTTATCTATCACCGATTACATCCACCTTTTAACAACTACAGCGCCCTACTTCACTGACTTAACCGCTTTCATCAACGTTGTGTTGAACGGCTGTCTAAGCTCCAACCGTGAATGAAGATCAGTGCCTTCTCCCCGCTCTCACTTTTGCCATACGCAATTTGCTCACCATCGTGAGATATCGCAATACCGTACTTAACCTTTGAATCATGAGCCATGGCACTAATACTACTAAGCGTCATGAATACCAAGAGTGTGATGTTCAGAACTAAACGTTTCATAGTGTCTCTCTACTTACTTTAGAGGGCCCACCAAAGCGTCCCTCTCATTCAATATAGGCACTATAAAGTGTGAAGTTATAGACAGGTCAAGGGTGAGAACCTAGCGTTGGTCTTGAGAGTGTAACGAGAGCTAGTAACGGGAGATCGAAGAGTAAGAGACAAAAACTAATTGTTCCACTATATTCTGTGATTAAACAACTAAAAATCAAATAATTACCAATTACAAATACAGATGTTGTGGTAAAATCGACAGAGAGTTACATACTTTGGCATTGCTTCATGACAAAAAAAATAAGAAAAAAGAAATATAACAGTAAAAGAAATGTAAAAATAACCAAACTTGATGATGTTCAAAAGGCAACTTTACCAACAATCTGATCTAGCAAAGTTTAGGGAAAACACAATTTCACTACTTAGTAATCCTTTAACCAAAAGATTAGTAACTCCAAATATTACATTTTTCAAAAATAGGTTAAAGAAGTTTGAAACGGTTATCAAATCTCCTTCGATAGAGCATTCTATAATAATGTTAATTGAAGTCCTAAATAATTCTAACGTGAAAGATTATCTTGAACTAAAGTCTCGATTTGAAAAAAGCCTCATGAATTCTGATTACGATTCAGCTTTAAACTGCTTGCAAGAATCCTTTAAAATGCATGGGTTTTCATATTGGTACATTGAGTGCTACTTCGGAATTTGCTCTATCAGAGACGAAAAGGATAAGCCTTATGAGTTATATCAAAGTATATATGACAATTTAAGTGAAGTTGAAGATAGAGACATAAAGTTACTCTTAGAAAAGTCAAGTAAATCAGTTAGTAGTGATAGGTTCTTGATTACGATTAAAAGTATAGTCGACACAATTGAAAAAGACAGCATCGATTCTGACTTAATAAGGTTTCTTTTTGACTTTTCACCCTCAGCAAACTTCGAGGTGGAAAAGATACTTGACTACACATTGAATCTTAATTTGCCTGACATTTATAACTTTACAGTAAGATGTGTTTCATACCTGATTGCTAACGAAAAATATGAGTATCAAAAATACTTCAACGATTTATTGACCTTGTCAGGAATAGAATACAATATATCTTTAGATAGCTTTAATGAAAAGTACAGCGAAGAGTATTTCCAAGTCCTTTCAAAATATTTATCCGGTGACTACAATGAAGCAATCAGATTAATTGAAATTAATCAGTCTTACGATCCTTCAGATTTTAAATTTTATGACTTAATCGTCAAATCTCATATGTTTAATGAAACTAATTTGAAGGGGGATGACCTATCAAGCCATTTTTTAAACTCATGTCTAAATAGTATAAAGTCAGACCAAAATATTGAATTTGCAAATAAGACATTACAACAATTCATGCTTATTGACGGCTTCCAGTATATAAACATAATAAAGAATAAAGATAATTCTTAACTGGCAGATAAAAAAATAAGATAATATATTTCTATCTATACCTATGTTTATGCTTAAGAGGCAACGATAATAATAGAGATTTTTCTGACTTTATGAGCGAATTTAAAAAAAAACAATTCAAAAACTGTTCCATTATTCAGAAGTAATAAATGGCGTTTGGATGAAGCATATAAAAAACAGAACTACTCATTATACATTGAATTATTTAAAGATATAAATTTATTCCCTAAACATATGAGAGGGGAAATATTTGAAAAGTTAGTTTTGTCATACTCAAATTTAGGAATTAATGATAATGCTATAAACTTGATATCCAAATCCATGATCGATATGAATTTAACTTTATCAAAAAACGTCCTTTCCATTGTTAATAGTAAAATAAAAAAAGATTATGATGTAACTAACATTAACACATTAATATACTTAAGTGCATTAAATAAAAACAATATTATTAGAACAAAGCGTCTAGCCTTGGAGTTTGATAAGCATCTAGAGAAAAACAATTATAGTTTTGTAGAAGAGCTTCAACCATCAAGTAATGAAACTCTATATTTCATGCTAAATATCATTACAACAGACCTAATAAAAAAACAGAAAAAGAAATCAAACTCAGATCCTTTAGTTATCAGAGCCAATATATTAAGAACCATAAAGTCAGCTATAGGCCTATCTACGGTTAACGAATTTGAACTTTCTGAGTTAATACGAAAATATGCTCGACAAAAGTTTTTAAAAGAAATAGGTATGGGAAGGCTATTAATACAGAGAGATGATGTAAGGTCCGTAATTATATCTTCTTTATCTGAAAAATTCGATGATATTAAAAAAAGTGTGTCCCATAACTCTCAATTAATTCAAGAGCTTGATATCTCGTCACAAGAAATGAAATGCCACGAATTAGCAAGCGATTTCCTTCTTAAATCTAGAGACATTTATACTATTGAAGACTACGGTATTGAGAACTCGTTAAACATACATTTCAGACATAACAACATTGTTCCTGAGCTTAGAGCTCCATTTGAGCGTTCTCAATTAATATGCATGAAGTTAGCATCTAACTACGTAGACAATACGCATTTCGAGAGTTTATTCTCTATGTCCATAAAAAGAAAAGCATATTTGGAGCTACAAGATAAATTGAAAAAAATGTCGGCTAAAGTTGATAATTATCTAAATGCATTTAAAAACCAACAACTTCATGTTTACGTCAATAGCCTAAAAGATGACGAACGCTTGTTTAAGTACCCAATAAAACGAGAAGATACATTCAACTTCATTTCAATGGTCAATGCTGGTTCTGAGTTGGATGATATGGTCGAGTGGGTATTAGATATCTTTGACCGAAAGACAGCTATTGCACTAGATTTGGGCAAAGGATTTGTATCTAACACGTTATGTAGTGGTCTCGTAGAAATAGTAGAAAAGTTCAAGGCCGATATTGAAGAAAGTTTAAATTTAGAAAAAGGCCACTCATATTTAAGATCTTTAGATGAATGTATCGCAGATATATATTCAACGTGTGGAGAAGTATCTAAGTGGTTTGCAGTTACAGAACACCACAGTGAAGATTCTGCTGTAACAGTTCCTATCGACGAAGCTCTTGAATTTGTAAATCGAACAAACGTGCATAAGTCTATTCTGCTAAAAAGCTCTGAACTGGATCAAACTATACAAATACCTGGTACTTACCTTGTTAGCTTACTACATATTTTTATAATTTTATTTCAGAACGCAGCCAAAAGTACTAACGAAAATTGTAGTATAGAAGTTAGTTGCAAAAGTGATAACGGTACACTAATATTTGAAATATCAAACGTTTATTCTAGTACTGATTCAGAAAAACTACTTGAAATCATAGAAATGATTAAAGACAAGCGATATAGCGTAGGTGCGAGTAAAGAAACAGGAAGTGGCT
Source organism: Vibrio sp. 10N.237.312.B06 (assembly GCF_041464685.1). Taxonomy (NCBI): domain Bacteria; kingdom Pseudomonadati; phylum Pseudomonadota; class Gammaproteobacteria; order Vibrionales; family Vibrionaceae; genus Vibrio; species Vibrio sp. 10N.237.312.B06. Next base: position 15,443 of record NZ_JBFSPI010000071.1, on the reverse strand, counting down.
TGTTTAAGATATGCCGTATTATCCACAGAGACATAAAGAAAGGTGCGGTTATAGACCTAGAGTTAGATGAAGTAAGAAAAAGGTTTAAGTTTATTTTTGGTATAACGATTTAATCTTTGTTGAGGTTAACCATGAACATACTAATTGTTGAAGACAATGAGTCAAAACTTAATAATATTATTGATTTAGTTGTGGATATGAATTGTGATTACACCATTTCCAAGAGCTATCAATCAGCATATCAATTGGTGACCAACAAGATCTTTGATTGGATAATTTTAGATATGACTTTACCTGAGTCTGATGAAGATAAATCTCCTTTAGTTACTCTAGCTGGTTTAGATTTAGTTGAGCAAATGGATTTTGACGACTTACATATCCCTACGGTTATTTTAACAGGATATGATAGGTTTGGTAGATATGATGACTTTGTCAGCTTAAATGAACTTCGTCATGAGTTAAGTGCGGACTTTCCAGAAATAGTAAAAGACGTTGTATATTATAATGGTTATTCCGAAGACTGGAAGATCATAATCAAATCAATATTAGGTGAGAAATGATTGCGGTTTTAGTCGTTGAAGATAGTGATCTAAAGTTTGAAAAAATAAGATCTGCGTTGGAAGATTTTGGAGTTGAAAAAGAGTATATAGATAGAACAATAACTATTGATTGTTCTGAGAAACAATTAGCCGAAAATAAGTATGATTTGGTTATATTAGATATGGTACTGCCTTACTCGCTTTCTGATTCATCAGAAGATAAAGAAGGTGGTTTGTCTATACTCGAAGATATTATCTCTGCAATTAACGGGGATAATGAGCTTCAAATCCCTACCATCACATTAATCCTCAGTGAATTTGAAGATGTATTAAATGAATTTACTGACGCTATTGAAGAGCATCAGGTCTTCTCTTTGATATACGACTCAAGTAGTAGAGATTGGGTTGATAAGCTAGGCAAAGAAGTAAGAAAGCTACAACGAATTGACAAACAAAATTCTCAAAGAAAGTTCGACAAGAATGTTCTTATAACTATTCATGGAATAAGGACAAATAGAAAATGGCAAACTAAATTGGATAACCTTTTAGATTGCACTTATTCTGTCGAATCATATAAATATAATTTCTTTCCCTTACCTAACTTTTTGAGTAAGGATAAGGTAGATAAAGAAATATCCGAGCTTGTTGATTTTTTAGATAAAACAATAAAGAAATACCCAAAGGCAAAATTTAATTTCGTCTCACATAGCTTTGGTACTTATCTGATATATAATGCGTTATCTAGAATTAGTAAAAATATCCCAATAGGTAACATAATATTTGGTGGAAGTGTTTTGAGTCCTTCTGTAAATATATCTAAGCTATATGAAAAACATAATATAGATAACATTGTAAACGATTGTGTTTTAGTCGACATTCCAATCATTGCTGGAGTTTTAACAAATTCTCGCTACTCAAATGCTGGTATCGTAGGAATAAAAGGAAGTGAAAATCAAATAGTAAATAGATACTTTAATGGTGGCCACTCCTCGTATTTTAAAGACAAACGCTTAGAGGAATGGATATATATTTTGAATACCGGAATAATCGAAAATCGTGACGTAAAAAATTTAGGTTTATTTTATGACTTCGATTACCCATTAGTTTCATCTAAAAGATCGTTGCGAATCATAGTACTGTTTATTACTTCAATTTCTATATTCGGATTAGCTTCAGTGATTTTAAACTCTTTGTTTTGATAATCGATTAAAACCTTAAATTTTAATATTTCCTTTGAAAAAAAGGCCTCGCTATGCGAGGCCTTTGGTTTTCTATCTATCAGAAGAAATTAGTCGCGAAGTGCTGCGCCGAATTTCTCTGAGATTGAAGCTACGATAGCATCTACTGAACCAGCGATGTCTGCATCTTCAAGTGTGCGCTCTACAGACTGTAGGCTAAGTGCGATTGCTAGGCTCTTCTTACCTTCTTCAACGCCTTGACCAACGTATACGTCGAACAGTTTAGCGCCTGTTAGGAATTCGCCACCCGCTGCGATACACGCTTCTACGATGTCGCCAGAAGCGACTGCTTCATCAACAACAACGGCGATATCACGACGGTTTGCAGGGAACTTAGATACAGCTACTGCTTCTGGAAGCACGCGAGTGTTGATAGCTGCCCATTCGATTTCGAATACGATAGTACGGCCGTTAAGACCAAACTTACGCTCTAGTTCTGGGTGAACAGTACCAATGATACCCACTTCTTTGCCGTCTACTACGATAGCCGCAGTTTGACCTGGGTGAAGTGCTGGGTGCTTCGCTGCTTTGAAGCTGTATGCGATTTCGTTTGCAGAAAGCTCAAGAACGGCTTCTAGGTCACCTTTAAGATCGAAGAAATCTACAGTGTTAGTTGCAATGTCCCAGTGCTCTTCGCCACGAGTACCAGAGATAACGCCCGCAAGCATCATTTCTTGGCGCATGCCGTTTTCAGCAGTTGCTTCAGGGATGAAACGCAGGCCTGATTCGAATAGACGAACGCGAGACTGTTGACGCTTCTGGTTGTGAACAACTGTGTTTAGCAGACCTTGGATTAGGCCAAGACGCATTGCTGACATATCCGCAGAGATTGGGAATGGCAGGATTAGCGGCTCAACACCAGGTACAACAAGCTTTTGCTGTTCTGGTTCTACGAAGCTGTATGTGATTGCTTCGTGGTAGCCACGGTCTACAAGAAGGTCACGAACGCGCTTAAGCGGTTGGTTAGCTTCTTTGTGGTCATTCATTTTAAGTGCCGCTTTAGGCGCTTGGTTTGGAATGTTATCGTAACCGTAGATACGACCTACTTCTTCAATTAGGTCTTGCTCGATTGCGATATCAAAACGCCAAGATGGAGACGTTGCCGTCCAGCCAGCATCAGTGCTTTCAACTTCACAACCTAGGCGAGTAAGAATTTCCACTACGTCTGTAGATGGGATTTCGTGACCTAGTAGGCTGTCTAGCTTAGCGCGACGTAGAGCAACTACGTTTGCTTTAGGAAGATCAGCTTCAGATTCGCTGCCGTTTACTGGCGCAACTTCGCCACCACAGATTTCAACTAGAAGCTGTGTTGCACGCTCCATTGCTGCTGCTTGAAGTGTTGAATCAACACCACGTTCGAAACGTAGAGAAGAATCAGTGTGAAGACCGCAAGCACGTGCGCGACCACGGATGTGATCCGGTGCGAAGAATGCAGCTTCAAGAAGAACGTCAGTTGTTTCAGTAGTAACACCTGAATCTTGACCGCCAAAGATACCAGCGATTGCTAGTGCTTTGTTTTGGTCAGCGATAACAAGTGTGTTGCTGTTTAGTTCAGCTTCGTTGCCATCTAGAAGTGTTAGCTTTTCGCCCTGCTCTGCTAGACGAACCACGATACCGCCTTCGATCTTAGCTAGATCAAATGCGTGCATTGGTTGGCCTTGCTCTAGCATCACGTAGTTTGTGATGTCTACAACTGGGTCGATTGAACGGATACCACAACGACGCAGTTTTTCTTGCATCCAGATTGGAGATTCCGCTTTCACGTTTACGTTCTTAACCACACGGCCAAGGTAACGTGGACAAGCATCAGTTGCTTTAATTTCAACAGATACTGTGTCTTCAATGCTTGTTGCAACAGCTTCAACTGCTGGCTCTGTAACGTCTGCGCGGTTTAGTACGCCAACTTCACGAGCAAGGCCGCGGATGCTGAAGCAGTCTGCGCGGTTTGCTGTTAGGTCTACGTCGATAGTTACGTCGTTAAGCTCTAGAAGCTCACGTACGTCCATGCCTAGCGTTGTGCCTTCTGGCAGCTCAAGGATGCCGTCAGACTCTACGTCGATACCTAGCTCAGAGAAAGAACAAAGCATGCCGTGCGATGGAACGCCACGTAGTTTTGCTTTCTTGATTTTGAAGTCACCAGGAAGTACTGCGCCAACTGTTGCTACTGCTACAGTCAGGCCAAGACGACAGTTAGATGCACCACAAACGATGTCTAAAAGTTCTTCTTCGCCGATATCAATTTTTGTAACTTGTAGTTTGTCTGCGTCTGGGTGCTGACCGCACTCAACCACTTTACCTACTTTAACGCCGGTGAATTCACCAGCAACAGGTTCTACATCGTCAACTTCCAAACCAGCCATAGTGATTTGGTGAGCTAGCTCTTCGCTGTTAATTGCAGGTTTAACCCACTCGCGTAGCCAAGATTCACTGAATTTCATAGTTTTGACTGCCCCGGATTACTTGAATTGTTTAAGGAAACGAAGGTCGTTCTCGAAGAACGCACGAAGGTCATTTACGCCGTAACGAAGCATCGTTAGACGCTCTACACCCATACCGAATGCAAAACCAGAGTATTTCTCAGGGTCGATGCCAACAGAGCGAAGTACGTTAGGGTGAACCATGCCACAGCCTAGAACTTCTAGCCATTTGCCATCTTTACGTTTCACGTCAACTTCAGCTGAAGGCTCTGTGAACGGGAAGAATGAAGGACGGAAACGCACTTCAACTTCTTCTTCAAAGAAGTTACAAAGGAAATCGTTAAGAATGCCTTTAAGTTGTGCGAAGTTTACGTTCTCATCAACTAACATACCTTCCACTTGGTGGAACATTGGCGTGTGAGTTTGATCGTAGTCGTTACGGTAAACACGACCCGGAGCAATGAAGCGGAATGGCGGTTTGCCGTTTTCCATCGTACGGATTTGAACACCAGAAGTGTGCGTACGTAGCATTAGATCAGGGTTGAAGAAGAAAGTATCGTGATCAGTACGAGCTGGGTGATCGTCTGCGATGTTTAGTGCATCAAAGTTGTGGAATGCATCTTCAATCTCAGGGCCAGACTCAGTGCTAAAGCCAAGCTCACCAAAGAACTGTTCGATACGCTCAACTGTGCGAGTAACTGGGTGAAGACCACCGTTCTCAATGCGACGACCTGGTAGGCTCACATCGATAGTTTCTTCAGCTAGTTTCGCTTCAAGCTCTGCACGTTGTAGTGCGTCTTTGCGAGCTGCGATCGCTTGTTGAACAGCACCTTTCGCTTTGTTGATCTCTTGACCAGCAGTGCGACGCTCTTCAGGTGGAAGTTTACCTAGGCTTTGTAGTTGAAGAGTGAGTTCACCCTTCTTACCTAAATACTGAACTCGCACTTCATCAAGTGCGACTAACGAATCTGCTGTATCAATAGCAGTCGTTGCATTAGCAATGATCTCTTCTAGATGTTGCATCATTTCCTCATCTACCAGTTGGTAGTGTCCGTATCGGATGATTAGTTTTTTTAGATAGCTACACATAGTAATCAAACACGCAACCAATGCCAAATTGAATCGTTAAAAGAGCAAGTTATTGACTAAAAACACGGCAAATTTAACAGGATATTAATGAGGAATAGGAAGAAGTGGAACAAATACCGGTTCCACTTGTTTATTTTAAAGTGAGTCGCACTCAAAAACTAAAGTGAACTAGGTTCTAGAATTAAAGCGAATAGCGCTCAAAAAATAAAGTGAGTAGCGCTCAAAGACTAAAGCGAGCGGTGTTCTAGATCTGAAGTGAACGGTACCCTCGATCTCGAGTGAACCGAGCTCTAAATCTGAATCGAACAAACGCTATTTTTGCCTGCGTTTTTCGCTAAATAAACGGACTCATCGGCGGCTTTAACCAACTCATTCATGGACTCGAATTCTTGGGTTATTTCGGCTACACCGACACTAATACTGCCAATCCAAACTTGATTACTGGTTTCAACCTCTAATTCAGACACTTTCTGTCGAGCGGTTTCCGCTATGTACATCCCACCTTTAAGGTCGGTGTCTGGGCAGATAACCAAGAACTCATCGCCACCTAACCGGCAAACAATATCATCATTACGGAACGTGTTTTTCAGTTCACGCGAGAGGGTTTTTAGCACCAAGTCGCCTGCATCATGACCGCTAGTGTCATTAATGCGCTTGAAGTGGTCGGCATCAATCATAATGCACACTAAAGGCATGCCAAGTTCTTTAGAGTCTTGCCAATGCAGCGCTAACTGTTTAAAAGCACTACGACGGTTATGCAAATTAGTGAGAGAGTCGGTTAATGACAGCTCTTCAAGTCTCTTGTTCGCTCTTTTTAATTCAGCCGTGCGTTCCTCAACTTTATCTTCGAGTAACTGGTTGAAGCGTAACAACTGCTTATTGCGTTCAGAGACTTGTTCAAATAAGCCTTTCAGAGCGGCTAATAAAGGGAGGGTTGACGAGTCTCGCTGCTTTTCTTCTGCCTCAAAGGCTTCTAGGGGTGTTGCGCCCTCTTCTATTGCGGCCATTTGTCGCGCCATGTTTTGATCAATGCCAAGGATGTGATAAGCAAGCCAATGGATCAAGAAATCCAGTAACTGCCGTGCTGACGACTGATCTTCTTCCAAGATGAAGGCTTGCATACTGTAGATATCTCGCATGAATACACGATGCACTTTGATGTGCTCTTCAATGTGTAACTCATACACACCGCAATCCCTCATCAAAGATTCTTCCTCTTTAAAGTGAAATTCGGCATAGCGTGTGAGATCGAGTAAAGCGACGTTAATGTCGTCAATAGAGATAGTATTCTCTGACAACAGGTTTCCGTAGTGGTTGATAAAACCAACAAGATATTGATGCTGTTCATCTACAACACCAATGCCTGTTTCAAAGTTTTTATCCCAATTAAATGAATTCATAAATCCCTTAAGGCCGATACCACCAGCACGATTTACATGCATATTCGGAGGTTATAGATATTCGAAAAAATATAACCATCTTACCTGTGGGTCTATTAGATTGTTTGATCCATTTTATAAAAAGAAGATATTGAACACTCTAAATATAACTCATCTTAAATTTGAGACGCCCCTTTTAACAAGAGCGCCTCACGAAGCTAACACTAGAAATAATATTCCAACGCCATCTCAACAAAATCATCCTTACGAGCGAAGAACAACAAGTCTTCTAGAGTTTCGTTCTCAAACAACCAAGCGTTGAGTCGCCACTTGAGGTTGTTATTGATGCGGCTTGAGGCTTCGAGCTTTGCACTGTAGACATCGCTGTTATCTAAGTCTTGAGTGATGCCTGTAAGCACTTCGGTGCCGTCTTCATCGTTCAAGGCGAAACGGGCACCAAGGAACACATCGTTTTGACCGATGGTTTGAGCGTTGTTACCTCGGCTGTGATACAGGTATTCAGCAATGAAGCCGATGTCCCAATACGATTCAAGCGCCCCAACCCATGTGTATTCAAAGCCTGTCGCGACGCCTGTGTGGTTGTCGTAGCTGTCGCGATAAATGCTTTCCAGCTTCCACAACCAATCGCCAATAATGCCTTGCACATCCAATCCGAAGTGCTGCATTTGCGCGTAATACGGCTTGAGTTCATTGCCCTCTACACGATAATAAGGGTCGCGATTTGTGCCGCCTAAATAGCTTAAACCGACATCCCAATCGCCGTACATTTGGCTATAGCGCAGCGCTACATCAACGTGCTTTTCTTCTCTCGAAGATTCGTAAAGCGCATCGTCCGATACAGGTACAGTCGACCTTAATCGACCGTCTTCCCCTGCAAAGGTACGCTCACGAAAATACGGCAGTAACATGGCATCAATGGTTCCCCAGTCTTTGATTGAGGTAAAGTGCACCATAGGCTGACCCAACTTAGATTCACCATCGACCGATTCAATGGCATCGGTTTGGTTTACCACATCCACCAAGTGCGCCGATTCAGTGACACCCCAGAACACCTTGCCAACACCTGCGCGCAGTTCATAATCGTCCCAATAATTGAGATACAGAGCTTCACGAACGTCGCCATGGGTGCGCTCATCATCTTCACTGTCTAGACGGTAAAACGGCGTGAAGGTAACGCTGCCATTGCCCTCTTGTTGCTCCCAATAAAACTCTGGTTGCAACACCAGTGAGCTTTGCCCTTTATCTTGCCCTTGCAAGCCGTTGCTAAAGAACTGCCTGTGTTCGAGGTTAACCTGCCCTGCGAGTTCCGGGGTGACCTGTTCTACGAACTCAGAGCTAAATCCAGCCGCCACACATGGTAACGACACCTGCATAAGCCCGACTGTCGCCGCCAAGGTTAAAGATAACTGCGTTCCTGTTAACACAATCCTTTTCATATTCTTGCCTTACTTTGCACGTTTCAGTGTGTTTTTCTGGAAATCTTTGTCCTTAAGACCGGTTTGGAACGCTAACTCTGTCGTGGTTAATACCGTACTTTTGCCTGTTTGATGGTTTTGCATCGACATGGTGTGTGCGCGCCAGTATTGGTTTAGGTATTGTTTATAGTCTTGGAATGACAGGGTTTTTAGTAATGCGCCTTTTCGGTCGTAAAACTCCACTTGAACGGGGCGGTAATATTGTTGGTCTAGCCATACTTTCTGCATGGTGTAGCCAGAGTTTTTGTCGGTCGGTACTTGCTCTAAAACAAAGGTATCGACACCTTCTATTTTGGCGTCTTCAATGTAGTTGAAGGTGTACTTTTCTAGCTCAAACGAGCTTAAGTCTTCGTAAGCAAATTCACTGCCCATAAACGGGCCCGATTTGTTGCGTGAAGAGATGCGCTTTACACGTTTAAGAGCAGGTAAATACAACCATTGGTCATCCGATTTAGAGATGTGTGAATGGTTTAAGAAAGCCGTGCCTTTTACGTCACGTGGCTCATCAAAAATGGTCAGCCCTTTGTCGCCATCGTCATCCACTTCTAACGACTTCAATCGCATTAGACGTGAGCTGCTTTCGCCCTGTTTGTTGCGAAGTAGCATCTCCATGGTCGCGACAGAATCGCCCCACCCCATATCCACGGCTTTGCGTTGCTCGGCAATTTCTAGGCCTTTCGCAGGGTCTGCTAATGCAGGGAAAGCCGCGAATGCGCCTACTGTTAACGTGCCGACGGTTAATGAGCTGACGGAAAGTAATGTGGTAACGAATGATTGTTTAGCGCTTTTCATAAATTTCTCCTTGAGTCAGCCCACCGCAGCAGGCTGACGATTCCTTATTTAGTCGAAGTAGACAGTTCGCCAGTCGAGCTAGGCTGTGGCTTGGTGTCAGGCTTTGATTCGTGCTGACGTTTATCTGCATAGTGAGTCTGTTTGTCGAAGATCATCAGTAAGCTCGGTAACAAGATGAAGTCGACTACTAGCGCAATGAAAATCACAATCGCACTGAGTAAGCCCATGTCGGAATTGAGTCTAAAGCTCGACATCGCCAGTACAGAGAAACCAGCCACAAGCACGACCGTGGTGATCCACAGTGCGCGGCCAACAGTGTGGAAGGCGTAACGAACGGCTTCTTCTGCTGATTTCCCTTCCATTCTGGCGCGTTGGTATTTACTCAAAAAGTGCACTGCATCATCGACAACGATACCCAGTGTGAGCGTGACCACGACTGACAAACCTAGGTTGATTTCACCAGAGATCAGCGCCCATAAACCAAAGCCGATAATTGCCGGGGCAATGTTTGGCACTAGGCTGATGATGCCTAAGCGAACCGAGCGCAGTGCGAAGATCATCAAGCCAGAGATAAGCACTAAGGTAATAGGCAGAGTTGATAGCATGCTCGCCATGTTGGTTTCGCCAATGTGAGCAAACATCAGTGATGGGCTCGATGCGACCACTTCATACTGAGGTGCATTAGCCGCAAACCATGAGTAGATGCGCTCTTCGAGTTCAACCAATTCCACACTGCCTAGGTTGTCCACCGTCAGCACCATTTTGATCGATGATTTATCGACGTTGATTTGGTTGTTCAAGTCCAAACCGTATGGCAGAGACATTTCGTAAAGCAGTAAGTATTGCGCGGCGAGTTCACGGTTAAGTGGCAGTTGGTAGTAACTGTCGTCATCGCCATGCATGTTCTTATTCAAACGCATGTAAACATCGGAAAGCGTGGCCACGTGGTCGGTTTCTGGTTGTACGCGTAGCCAATCAGTAAAGTCACCAATCGCTTGCAAGAACGCAGAATCAGCTATCGCTTGAGACTCGTTGGTTTTCACCGCAATACTGATGGTCGTCATGCCGCTTACCGTCTCTTCCATGAAATCGGCTGCTTGTCTGAATTCGCTTGAGGTATCGAAATACTTCACCGATTCATCATTCACTTTATTCAATGGAATTAACGCGGCAGCGCCAACAATCACTAAGGTAGAAATCGGCAGCAGTGCTTTACGGTTGGTTACGACAAAATCACCGAGTTTATCCATGAAGGTGACTTTGTCTGCCGCCTTAGGATTGGTAGATAGGCGTTTAACTGGCAGCAGTTTTAACAATGCAGGCAACATAGTTACAGATAGGAAACATGCGATAAGTACGCCTAGTGCCGACAAGTTACCGAAATCACGCAGTACTGGAGAGTCCGACATGTTCATCATCAAGAAACCAATCGCAGTAGTCACTGAGGTGATCAGAATCGGCATCGCATTAAGCTTAATGCTGTATTGAATGGCTTGTGCTTTCTCCATCCCGCGCTGCATGGCTTGTCTCATTGTCACAATCACGTGAACACAATCGGCAACGGCAAGGGTTAATACCAAGGTTGGAACATTAACCGTCGCGGTGCTGAGGAACATCCCTGCCCAGCCAGACAAACCCATGGTGGCGACAATCGAAGAGATAATCACAACTAAGGTAGCCACCACACTAAAGAACGAGCGCAACATAAAGGTGAGGAACACCAACACCACCAACAGCATTAACGGCACGAGTGTTGAGCTGTCTTCTTGGGCCGACATCATAAACGCGTTGTTCATAGCAATGATGCCCGCTTTATGGAATTCGACATTCGGGTAATCGGCTTGGTACTTGGTGATCATAGTATTGATGGCCGCGATCACTTCTTGCACTTCGGCGGTTTTATCCACTTCAGGTAATTGCACGGTGACATTAACAATGGTCACGTCACCAGAGGCTGACACCAATGCGTTTTTAAGCAGAGGTTCGTTGAGCGCGATCTGTTTTACTTTGGCGATTCGCTCTGGTGTGTGCTCATATTCTTCGTACAGCAAGTCTTCCACCAAGAGGTCGTCTTCAACCGCTTCGGTATGCTGATAATTGGCAAGCGAATCGACACGGCTTGAGTACGGGATCTGCCACGCATCGACCGTGAGGTTTTGAATTAAGGTAAGGGTTTCTGAGGTGAAGACATTGCCATCTTCAGGTGCAACAACAATCGCGAGGTTGTCGGTTTTTGCAAAGGTAGTTTGGATCTCGTCAAACGCCATCAACTGTTTGTTGGTGCCTTCAAAGAAAATGTTGTAGTCCCCTCTAAAGTAGAGGTTCTTCGCCCCAAAAGCAGAGAGCATGATGATTGAAAAAACCACCAGCAGAACGATAAACGAACGCTTGGTCGGTATTGAGTGCCAACTTTTATTTAGATCCCCGTTTACGCTATCGACATTACGGTTATCTCGATTTTGGTGATCGAAAGCGGGCTTCTGGCTGTCATGTTCCATCACAGTCTCCATTTGTGACGATTCGTCATTGTTGTATCTTAAAAAGCCAGCCGAAGCTGACAAAAGACACAATTCTTAGTCATATACTCAAGAAAACCAAAACCACACTAGGCAAACTTAAGTTTATGACGAATCGTCACTAATGGTTATTAATAAACCCACACGAGTGGGCTTAATGGAAGATTATCGACCTACTGACTCTAGGTAAGCGACTTCTTCACTGAACAGTTCTTGTTCTACACGGCGCCAAGTTTTGCGGTAATCCCAATCGCTAGAAAGGGGCTGCCAATTTAGGCCGTCTAGTAGCATGTTCGCGTTGTGTAATACTGAATACGGGTCTTGTAACCGCTTAATACAATGGCTGTTTGATGCGTTCTGTGACAAAGCATTTGAACCAAATGCGATTGACCAGTTAGCAAACACGATGGCATCTGAACCCACACCAGAAGAGAACTTAAGGTCACCGGCTTCTACTGCTCGGTTTACCATTGAATCGGCTTGTTCAATCACCAACTCTTCCAGTTCATTCATCTCGGTTACACGTGCACTAGACGCTTTCTCTAGTACCCACGGGCTTTTCGCCATGATCGCACAGGTTGATAGTACCGGTTCCATGCGAGCATAGATTCGGTAAGCAACGTGCAGTGCGACAATCTTTTCACGTGTGTTGCCTTCAAACTCTCCAGAACGAGCAAACATCAATGCCTCGGTCTTTAAAGAGTGAATACACAAGGCTAAAACCACGTCTTCTTTGCTGCAAAAGTGATTGTATATCGTACCTTTAGAATAAGAACTTGCTGCCGTTAGCCTATCCATCGTGAGGTTTCCGAACCCTTGTTCTCGAACCAGATCTTTTGCTAACAACATCAATTCTACTTCTCGGTCTGCTATAGACTGCTGCTTTTTAGACAACACGCCTTTGCAACCAAAGATACCTTGTTTATCGCCTTTACAACCAAAGCCAAACATAATTTCTCAGTCCGTATTTGAGCTTAGCTATCATCTAAGCTTCGCCAGTATTTAAAACGCTCCTATCCAATATATTAACACGAATAGTAAATTCATGTAGTTAACCATTTTGTGACGCTTCGTCATTTCTGACTTATCGTCATAATAGCGCAAATATTGATCATATCAAGGTGTTTCATAAAATTAAATTCACGTTATGAATAGATGAGAAAACCATCAATAATCACATCGCGTTACTCACCAGCCTGCCGTCATTAACTGGCATAGCATCAGTAACCAACATAAGATCAATAACCAACGCAACATCACTAACCAACGCAGGAAGAAGCGCCTTAGTTTGGCGAAACCAATACAAGCCCATTACGCTGTCTTCATCTAAATAGAGCATGATGGTTTAGGACAGTCAGCTATTCGAGCCGAATGGAGGGGTACGTAAACCACGAGAATGAGTGAGTTCAGGTTCACTTTTTGGTGCAGACCTCTCCTTATGGTTAATATTTGGCTTACTAATGCCGTTTTCTACTAAGTTGCTATAAATTAGGTAAGGGGTGACTTACAATAGTGACAACGACTTACCTTTTTTGAGAACACGATATTGAGCGCCAAATATTCTTATTTAGCTTGGCAAGTGAATACTTCTAGCCCAGCAGAAAAGCTTGTTTTATTGATGCTTGCAGACGGTGCTGACGAATTCGGCTACACCAATGTGTGCTTACAAACAGCAGGTCAACTTTGTGCTCTCTCTACGTTTGGTTTAGCCGACTGCCTTAAGTGTTTAGTCGACCAAGGTTTTCTCGATAAGGTAAAAGTAGATTATCGAGATCAAAAAGAGATTCACGTTTTCAAAATGCTCATTGAGCAAGAGCAAGCTACGGCGCGCGTTGAGGTTCAACCGACCAACAGTATTCCTGTCTACTCTACTGCACCTGCACCTGCACCTGCACCTGCACCTGCACCTGCACCCAAGTTTCAGCCTGCTCCGGTACCGATGCAACACATGCAGCATGCCCCTCGCCCACAAGGCCGAGGCTCAATGAACAGCAACACCGTATCTACTCATGATCTCAACGAAGAAGAGATACCATCATGGGCAGAACGTGCGTTTAAATTCTCCGGTTTGACCGGTGACCATAGTTTAGTATGGAAGAAATTTGTCCTCTGGTATAAAGCCAAAGCCAATGAATTAATGCCACTATCTCGGATTGAATCCAAGCTGCAGTACTGGCTAGTTAACGAGAAGCAAAATGAAAGACAACAACAGCAGAAGACCTCTCAATATTCAGGAAATGCAGGACAAGCTCAAGGAAATGGGTATCGACAAAAGCTTAGCCCATCTGAACGCTTCAGGCAGCAGCTCATTCAAAAAGGCAAAAAGCCAACCTTCTGAGCCCGCTTCACCTGTTGTTCCTGACTCTACAGGCTCAGTAGTACCTGAAGTTATTGAAGCACAGAGCACTGAAGTAGCGACACCCAATGCTGCCAGCACGGGTTCGTCTCAACAAGTGCCTGTTGTTGACCAAGATCCCGCTGAGTTGGAGCTGACAGATTGGTGTATCCATGTTTTCGGTTCTTTTTTGAGCGTGTACGAAACTCAGTGGGAATACCAATACGGTAGTGAGCCAAGCGGAAAGTTTCTTGAGTTTGCCCACTCTGTTGACTCAGACGGCCTTAACCGCGTGCTAATGCACTGTCATGAGCGTATTCAACTAGGCAACAGTTGGCCGCCGCAAATGGGTGAGCTTTGGATTCTAAAGGATTCATTAACAGAAGAAGAGCTGCTTGATAGCCGCATTCGTGTGTTGTCACGCACAGCTGTTAACAACATTGAAAAGTGGCTTATCCAAAACAAGCTGTACGACTTGAAACGCACCGCTGAAAACAAGCTTGATGGCCTGTTTAAGAAGTACTATTTGGAAGCAAAACGTTTAGATGAGAAAGGCATGCTAGAAACTGAATTACCGCAGTTCCTTCTTGCTGCTAACTCCGTAAAGAACCTGAACGATTTAAAACGTGAAGAGTACGAAAGCCAACACGGCAAAGCGATTAACCCAAGAATTCAGAAAATTCTAAACAGTAAAAAGTAGCCTTCTACGGTCTACGGTCAAAAAATACCGTCAAGATTACCCGGTCAATAGATACAAAAAAGCCAGCTATCAAGCTGGCATTTTTTATGAGTTTTTATACCAATCACAGTAAGTAAATGATCATAAATAGCGCCGGAAAAAGGCTTGAGAACAAGGCAGCAATTTTTGATAAGTAGTTATTCTACAATCAAAATTTCTAACGAAGTTATCGAGCGTTTTAACTAGCTAGGATGAACAGTTATTTACTACGATTGGTATTATAAACCCATCAAACAATTATCCGACCGCCATTTACGATCGCCTTACTGATTAATTACAGTAGGTGGATAGTTGCGTTTAGAGAGAAAACGCCTGAGTCGTCATCTTTCATGTTGAAGTTTTGGTAGCTAGCGCCTACAGATAGTGGGCCAAAGATGAAGTATTCTGCGCCTACACCGTACATGATATCAACTTCGTCTTGCTTGAAGCCGTTCGCTTTAAGCTCGTAAGAGTGAAGACCACCCTTCGCGTATACGTGAAGAGGACCAAAATCGATGCTTGGTTTGATTGCTAGGTAAGTTGTGCTTGCGTCTAGTTTAGTCAGTGTTTGGTTGCCGTATTTAACACTGTCGAAAGAACCTAGATCCCAGTAACCCGCTTCAACACCAATAAATGGAAGGATGCCCGTACCCACGTGGATACCCATCGCTGTCTCTTCTTGATTACCTAATGAATTTTGACCGCCCATTGCGCCGCCGTACAACCAAGAATCAGCCATCGCTGTTGAAGATGCACCTAGCAGTGCTAGAGCCAATAACGTTTTTTTCATATTCGACCTTTTTCGTCCTGTTGGCAGGCCTTGCGTGGTAATGAATTGCCACCAAGTCGCCCTGTATGTAATAACTATTCAGTTAAATGACCTCCGGCGGAGCCGGAGGCTTATTGGGTGACGCCCTCTAAGGG